>NZ_JBIBVY010000003.1:493003-530922 GCF_043080665.1 Streptomyces sp. NPDC014991 | reverse complement strand
AGCACCGCCAGCTGATCGAAGAACACCTTCGACAACTCCCGCGCGTCCCGAGGAGCCACAGCCGTGGGATCCGCGACCTCCGGCAGCCCCACCGCATGGGCCGTCGCACGCCTGTCCGTCTTCGCCACGCTCACTGCCGTCAAGGTGTTCCCCTCCCGGGTACGCACGCCGCCCGAACCGGACGACTCGTTCAGGCCCCGGCTACCCGGTCGTAGGCCACTCATGCGTCCCTGCCGGCCGTCGTCCTCCGCGAGGCGGGAATGACGGGCCGTCAGCCGTCCGTGGTGCGCAGTGCCGCCTCACGGGAGTCGGTGAGGGTGAAGTACTCGCGGGTGCCGCTGATGGTGAGGAGGCGGGCGACACTGGCCTGGAGCGGGCCGAGGAGGACGAACGCGCGACCGTCCGCCTGGTGGCGCTGGTGCGCGTCGAGGAGGGAGCGGAGCAGCTGGCTGTCTCCGAAGGTCAGGCCGGTGAGATCCACCACAGTGGCCGGCAGACCGCAGTCGTCGGCCTCGTCCCAGGCGGCGCCGAGCAGGTCGCACTCGTCGTAGTCCATCTCTCCGCGCACCGTGACCTCGAAGACACGACGGTGCCGGGTGACCTGCACGACCGTCCCTGACTCCCACTGCATCCCGTCATCCTGTCACTCTCCGGCCGGGTGGGGCGAGCCCGCTCCCGGCCGGCGGTCGCGTTCGTGACGGGCGCCGCTCCCGGTCCACCCGGCCAGGCTCCGCAGGACGGCGCTCCGGCCGCGGTCCGGCACCGTCCACAGGGTCTGGCCCCGCACGCCCCACCGCTCCAGCAGCGCGTTGGCGGCCAGGAAGCCGGTCGTCGCGGCCCGTTCCATCAGTGCCACCGGCAGCTCGGTGCGGACCAGGTCGCCCGCCACCACGAGCCGCGGGTCCGGGGTGCGCACGGTCGGCCGGTCGCGGTAGCCGCCCACCGGGAACAGGGGGCAGTCCTCGCGCCATTCGTGGCGGACGTCGACGATCGTGGCCGTACGCGTCTCGGGGTAGACGCGGTGCATCTGTTCGACGAGGCGCTTCTCCTCGACGTCCCGGGACGCCTGGGGCGGGACCGCGTAGGCGTGCAGTTCCACCACGGATCCGCCGGTGCGCGCGGCCCACCGGGCGGCCTCGTCCTCCCACCGCTCCAGCACGCTGATGTTGTCCAGGGTCGCGAAGCCGCTCGTGCCCAGGAAGCCGGGCCGGCCGGGCGCCACGGGCCGGTCCAGCCACAGCCGGGTGACCAGGAACGGCGGGGCGTCGCGCAGCCGTGCGACGCGCTCGCGCCAGGGCGCGTCGGCCAGCCGGTCCGACCGGGCCACGAGGGAGCGCAGGCCCGCGCTGTCCAGAGCCAGTACGGCGCTGTCGTGGTGCCGCTCGTCCCGGCCGGTGGTGACCAGGAAGCCGCCGTCCCCTGCCGGTGCGAGGTGTTCGACGGCCGTGCCGGTGCGCACCTCGGCGCCGTGCCCCTCCAGGTAGCCGGCCAGCGGGTGCCACAGGGCGGCGGGGAAGGGCGCGCGGGGCACGTCGAACAGCAGGCCCTCGGCGGAGCCGAGGAAGTAGATGTGGAACATCAGTGCCATCTCGGCCGCCGAGAGGTGCCGGGGGTCGGCGAAGAAGCTCCGCGAGAAGACCTCGAACGCCAGGTGCCGGGCCTTCTCGGGGAAGCGGACGGTGTGCAGGAAGTCGTGGGCGCTGGTGCGGTCGAGCCGGTCGTAGACGCCGGGGACGCGTACGTCGAGCAGCGGCAGGGCCGCGACCGGGTCCATGTCCCCGAGGTCCCGCAGGCCGAAGGAGGGGCTGAGCGCGACGAAACCGAGCGCACTCCACGGCGGGGTGCGCGGGACATGGCGGAAACTGTCCCGCAGCCCGCCGGCGTGCAGCAGCGGGTAGTCCGGCAGACCTGTCAGCCGCCGCAGGCCGGGGTCGGTACGGCGGAGCAGCCCGCGCAGGTTGTAGTACTGACGGAAGAAGGCGTGGAAGCCGCGGCTCATGGTCACCGGCGTGCCGTCCCGGAGGGTGGTCGGCCAGCCGCCGACCCGGCCGCCGAGGTAGGGCCGGCTCTCGTACAGGGTCACGCCGACGCCGCGCTCGGCGAGTGCCGTGGCGGCGGCGAGACCGGCGATGCCGCCGCCGACGACGGCGGTGGTGGGGCGGGCACCTTCCACGCGCCGCGTCCCCGGGTGTGCCGGGAGCAGCCGGGCACGCCGGTCCCGGCCGCGGCGGGCGCCGTCCGGGTTCCTGGCTCCCTTCATCGCCCGGCCTCCGGGTGGCGGGCGGTCTCCGGGCGGCGGGCGACGAAGGTGTGGGTGATGCCCGTCTGCCAGCCCGGCAGGGGCAGGGTTCGCACGTGCTCGAATCCGGCCGCGCGCACGCGGCCGGCGAAGCGGTCGGCGGTGTCGAACTCCACGACGCTGCGCCACAGATGGCGGTACAGCTCGCCGTCGCCGAGCGCGGACGCCGTGGGCTGGACGAGACCGCGGCACACCAGCGTCCACACGGCGCGGTCGGCGCGGCGCCCGCTCAGGGTGTACTCGTGCACGCCGAGCCGGCCGCCGGGCGCGAGCAGGTCGCGGGCGGTGGTGAGGACGGCGTCGGGATCGGACACGTTGCGGAAGAGGTAGGCGGCGAAGACCGCGTCGAACGGTCCGCTCACCCCGGCCTCGGCCAGGCCTTCCGCCGGTGCCCGCACGAAGGTCACCTCGTGGGCCCAGGGCTTGGCGGCGGCCCGGCCCAGCATGCCGGCGGACGCGTCGACGGCGGTGATGTGCGCGGCCGGCAGGACGGAGCGGAGCGCCGCCGTCGAGGCGCCGGTGCCGCAGCCGAGGTCCAGCAGGCGCAGGCCCGCGCCGTGCCCGGGCAGGCCCAGACGGCGTACCGAGCGCCTCAGGTGGGCGTGGTAGCCGGGGTTGGCGGCCACCAGCGTGTCGTAGCTGCGGGCGGCGTGGTCGAACGCGGCGGCGAGGTCCGCGTCACGCAGCAGGGTCATGCGGTCTCCAGGGGCGGCGGGGTCGGTCGGAGGGGGCCGGCGGGTCAGTCGAACGGGCGGCGGGGCAGGCCACGCAGTTCGAGCGCCGAGCGGAGCATCGGGCCGATCGGGGTGCGCAGGCCGATGGCGAGGTCCTCGCGCAGGTGGGTGCGTCCGTCGAGGAACCGCAGGAGCGTGGGCATGGGTACGTGGCGGAACAGCCCGCTGAACAGGGCGGGGCCGTCGACCCGGCCGCTGGCCAGGGCGCGCAGCAGTACGGCGTCCATGGCGCGCGAGCGGGCGGAGTGGGCCGGGGGCGGCACCGGCCGGCGTCCCCGGCGCAGGGCCGCGGC
The DNA here is from genome assembly GCF_043080665.1 of Streptomyces sp. NPDC014991. Taxonomy (NCBI): domain Bacteria; kingdom Bacillati; phylum Actinomycetota; class Actinomycetes; order Kitasatosporales; family Streptomycetaceae; genus Streptomyces; species Streptomyces sp. NPDC014991. The sequence continues at coordinate 527,596 of NZ_JBIBVY010000003.1, read as the reverse complement.
GACGGCCCGCGTCTGGCGTTGCAGGCCGGAGAAGGTGTAGCCGGTGGCCGGGCGGGTGGCGCCGCCGGCGGCGCCGATACGGAAGACCGACGCGCCGACCTGACGTGGCATCGGGGCATCCGTCATCGGGATGACCCCGGTCTCGGTGGCGAGGACCTGTAGGTCGCCGAGTCCCAGGACATCGTGCGTGTAGTGCCGTACCGCCGCCGCGTATCCGCTGTCGGAGAGGAGCCGTGGTGAGAACTCGGTGTACTCCACGAGGGCCTCGTGCGGTCCGGTGGGCAGCACGTAACCGAACGACAGGCCGTCGGCGGGCTGGGGGGTGCGGAAGTCCATCAGGTCCGCGGTGGCGGGGTCGAAGACCGGCGCGGCGGTGCGGACGAACCAGCCGTGGAAGTGCTGGAGCAGTGTGGTGCGGGCGGCGGGCAGGCTGCCGAGCGGCCGGGAGTCGAACACCCAGCGGGCGTCGAGGACCTGTGGTGTGCCGTCCGTGCTCCGGAGCCGTACGCGGGCCCCGCCGGGCACGTCCTCCACCGTCTCGACGGTGGCCTCCAGCCTCGTTACGTGCGGGCTGGCGGCCAGGTCCCTGCCGACCAGGGCCTCGAAGTCGTCGGAGCGGATCATCTTGTACCGCAGCGGCCCGAGGTCCCCTTCGACCGGGCGCCCCGCTGGAGGCCGTACCCGCAGGTGCTGCCAGGAAGCCGTGACCGCGGCGTCGAAGCGCCCACGGCCCGCCTCCCAGAAACACCAGGTGCGGCGGGGCGCGCGCAGCGGGCCGGGCGGCGCGTCGACCAGGACCACGGACGGCGTGCGAAGTCCCGGCGCGTGTCCGGCCAGACGGTGGGCCAGGGACAGGCCGGCGGCCCCGGCCCCGACCACGGCCACCTCCGCCTCCGACACGACGGCTCCTTCCGTGCTGGCGTCCGGGTGCGCGTCACGCACCCTGGCCGCTTCCCGCTGTTCCCGCCCATGTGCCCGAACGGATGCGGGTCACTCGTATGCGACACGCGTCGGCCACGGCGCGTGAGGGATGTGGAAGGCATCGTCACAAGCGGTCCGTCGCGCCTCGGCCCGTACCGCATCCGCGTCCGGCCCACACGCCGAAGACGTGGTGACGAACTGCTGTGTGATCAGGAGAAGAGGATCCGGGATGCGCCCCACACAGGCGAAGGAACACCATGCGGTCGCACCGCCACCCGTCCCGCGCCCGGTGCCGCTGTCGGGTTCCCCCGTCCGGGTGCGCCCGGACGGCGCAACCGGCGAGTCCCATGGCGCCGTCCCGCCAAGGACCGGGGACGCGGGCGTGGTCGACGCGGACGTGCCCGCCGCCGTGGGCCGGGTGCTGGACCACTTCCTGGCCGACCGTGTCGCCCGCGCCCGCGCCATGGACGTCCTGTTCGCCGAGGAGCTCGCCGGGAGGGTCGTGCGCTTCACCCGGACCGGGGGCAAACGGGCCCGCTCGCAGCTGCTGTGGTGGTCACTGCGTGCGTGCGGCGGCACCGGGGAGGCGCTGGTGGCGTCGGCCCTGCGGATCGGCGCCGCGCTCGAACTCCTGCAGACCTGCGCCCTGGTGCACGACGACGTGATGGACGGTTCGGTCCGGCGCCGCGGCCGGCCGGCGCTGCACGCCGAGCTGAGCGCCCGCTACACCGGTGCGGCCTCCCCCCGGCGCGTGAGCCGCTTCGGGGAGGCGGCCGGGCTGCTGGCCGGTGATCTGGCGCTCGCCTGGTCGGACGACCTGGTGGCCGAGACACCGCTCGACCCGGTGCGGGCGTCCGCCGTGCGCCGTCTGTGGAGTGACATGCGCACCGAGATGGTGGCCGGCCAGTACCTGGACGTGCAGGGACAGATCACGGGCGCGTACTCCCTGTCCCGGGCCCTGCGGGCGGCCTGCCTCAAGAGCGCCCGGTACTCCGTCGAGCGGCCCCTGGCGCTGGGCGCCGCACTGGCGGACGCGGACGACACCACCACGCGGGCGCTGCGCTCGGCCGGCCGCTGTGCCGGCATGGCGTTCCAGCTGCGGGACGACCTGGACGACGTCTTCGGTGACCCGCGGCGGACGGGGAAACCCTGCGGCGGTGACATCCGCGAGGGCAAACCGACGTACCTGGTCGCTCTGGCCCGGGTCCGCGCCGAGACCACCGGCGACCACTCCTCCCTCACCGTCCTGCGCCGCTCGCTGGGCAACGCCGGCCTCACGGGGCCGGACCTGGACCGGGTGCGGGAGGTGCTCACCGGCACGGGCGCCCGGGCGACGGTCGAGGACAGGATCGGCCGCCTGATCGCCCAGAGCCTGCGCCACCTCGACGATGCCCGCCTCGAACACGAGCCCGGCACCCGACTGCACCACCTGCTCGTCGCCGCGGGCGACGGACCGGGATCCGCGACCGGATCGCCTGAGCCTGCGCATCCCGGTGGCAGCGGTCCGTGCCCCGGGGACGATGTGGGCGCGTCCATGCCGGCGTTCCTGGCCTGCTCGGGTGCGAAGGAGTGCGGACGATGACGCGTACGCTGCCCGGGCGCAGCGATCACGTCGTGGTCGTGGGGGCCGGCCTGGCCGGGCTGTCGGCCGCGCTGCACCTGCTGGGCGCCGGACGCCGCGTCACCGTCGTGGAGCGGGATCCGCTGCCCGGCGGCCGGGCCGGCCGCCTCGACCTGGGCGGTTACCGGTTCGACACCGGCCCGACCGTGCTGACCATGCCCGACCTCGCCGACGAGGCGTTCGCGGCCGTCGGTGACAGCCTGTACCGGCGGGTCGACCTGGTTCCCCTGCACCCCGCCTACCGGGCCCGCTTCGCGGACGGCAGCACCCTCGACGTGCACACCGGCGCCGACGCGATGGCGGCTGAGGTGGAACGGTTCGCCGGGGCCCGCGAGGCGGCGGGCTACCGGCGGCTGCGCGACTGGCTGGAGAAGCTGTACCGGGTGCAGATGCGCCGGTTCATCGACGCCAACTTCGACTCCCCGCTCAACCTGCTGACCCCCGACCTGGCCCGGCTGGCCGCGCTGGGCGGCTTCGGCCGGCTCGATGCCCGGATCGGGGCTTTCCTCTCCGACGAACGGCTGCGCCGGGTGTTCTCCTTCCAGGCCCTGTACGCGGGCGTGCCGCCCGCCCGCGCCCTGGCCGCGTACGCCGTCATCGCCTACATGGACACCGTCGCCGGCGTGTACTTCCCCCGGGGCGGCATGCACGCGCTGCCGCGGGCCATGGCGGACGCCGCCGCCGACGCGGGCGCCGACCTGCGCTACGGGCAGGAGGTGATCCGGCTGGAACGCTCGGGGGCGCGCGTCACCGCCGTCGTCACCGGCCAGGAGCGCGTCGCCTGCGACAGCGTGGTCCTCACCCCGGACCTCCCCGTCACCTACCGGCTCATCGGCCGCCGCCCCCGCCGGCCGCTGCGCCTGCGTCACTCACCGTCCGCCGTGGTGCTGCACCTGGGGACGGACCGCACCTGGCCGCAGCTGGCCCACCACACCATCTCCTTCGGCGCGGCCTGGCGCGCCACGTTCGACGAACTGACCCGCACCGGGCGCCTGATGAGCGATCCCTCCCTGCTCGTCACCCGGCCCACCGCCACCGATCCCGGGCTCGCTCCCCCGGGCCGGCACCTGCACTACGTCCTGGCGCCCTGCCCCAACACCGACATCGGACCGGATGCCGCCGCGTGGGGCGAGCTCGGCCCCCGCTACCGGCAGACGCTGCTGCGGGAGCTGGAGCGGCGCGGCCTGGACGGCATCGAGGCCGCCGTCGAGGAGGAGTGCCTCGTCACCCCGGCCACCTGGCGGGCCGCGGGCCACGCCGCCGGGACACCCTTCTCGGCCGCCCACACCTTCGCCCAGACGGGCCCGTTCCGGCCGCGCAACCTGGTGCGGGGCATCGAGAACGCCGTCCTCGCCGGCTGCGGCACGACACCGGGCGTCGGCGTACCGACCGTGCTGGTGTCCGGGAAGCTCGCCGCCGCGCGGATCACCGGCCTGCCGCACCCCGCGCCCACCCGGCCGCGCACCCCGCCGAAGCCCGTGGAGGAAAGCACCGTATGACGGACCGTGAACTGGACGCGGCGGGGATCGGCGATCCGGCGCTGCGCGCGGCGTACCACCAGTGCCGTGCGCTCAACGCCCGGCACGGCAAGACGTACTTCCTCGCCACCCGGCTGCTGCCGGTCGAGCGCCGGCCCGCCGTGCACGCCCTGTACGGCTTCGCCCGCTGGGCGGACGACATCGTCGACTCCCTCGACCCCGGCGTGGGCACCGGGCGACGCGGCGAGGTGCTGGGGGAACTGCGGCGGAGCCTGGACGAGGGACTGCGCGACGGGCACAGCCGCGAACCGGTGGTCCTGGCGCTCGCCGACACCGCACGCCGTTACGGCATCGAGCACGCCCATTTCCGTGACTTCATGTCGGCGATGAGCGCGGACCTGGTGGTGACCGACTACGCCACCTACGCGGACCTGCGCGCTTACATGCACGGCTCGGCCGCGGTGATCGGGTTGCAGATGCTGCCCGTGCTGGGGACGGTCGTCCCGCGCGAGGAGGCCGCGCCGTACGCCGCCGCCCTGGGCGTCGCCTTCCAGTTGAGCAACTTCCTCCGCGACGTGGGAGAGGACCTGGACCGGGGGCGCGTCTATCTGCCCGCCGATCTGCTCGCCGGTCACGGAGTCGGCCGGGACCTGCTGCGGTGGAGCCGGGACACCGGGCGGCACGACCGCCGCATCACGGGCGCGCTGCGCGAGTTCGAGGCGCTGACGCGCGGTGTCTACCGGGAGGCCGCCCCCGGCCTGGCGATGCTGGACCCGGTGTCCCGCCCGTGCATCCGTACCGCGTTCGTCCTGTACGGCGGCATCCTGGACGCGGTCGCCCGGGACGGGTACGCGGTGCTGCACCGCCGCGCGGCGGTCGGGCACCGGCGCCGGGCCGCGGTCGCCGCCGACGGACTCGTCCGGGTGCTCGCCGCCCGGCTGGCCGCGCGGCGCCGGCCGGGGCGTCCCGCCCTGCCGAGCCCGCTGTCCACCGCCGTGCGCGGCACCTCGTGCCCGCCGGTCGCGAAGGAGGTCGTGTGAACCCCGTTCCGCCCGGCCGGCGCGGCCGGCTGCCGCTGTCCCTGCGGCGGCGTCCGGTGCCGTGGGAGCGTCAGCGGCCCACCTGGCGGGAGGCCAGGCCCGCGGTCATCGCGCAGGCGCTGAAGCGGGCCCGGGCCCGTCCGTCCGGCAACTGGTACGTGGTCGGTGCCTCCCGCGGCCTGCGCGCCGACCGTCCGCTCGCGCGGACCGTGGCGGGCCGGGAGGTGGTCGTCTGGCGCGGCGCCGACGGCCGGCTGGTGGGCGGTCCCGGCATCTGCCCCCATCTCGGCGCACCGTTGCGGGACAGCCCCGTACGCTGCGGCACCCTGGTCTGCCACTGGCACGGGCTCGCCCTGGACGGCGGCCCGTCCGCGGGCTGGTCCCCGCTGCCGGTGCACGACGACGGCGTCCTGGTGTGGGTGCGCCTGGACGAGGCCGGCGGTGAGGCGCCGCTGGAGGCGCCGGTCGTCGCGCCGAGGCCCGAGCGGACGCGTGCGCTGACGGCCGTCTACACCGGGACGGGGGTGTGCGAGACCGAGGACGTCGTGGCCAATCGCCTGGACCCGTGGCACGGCGCGTGGTTCCACCCGTACTCGTTCGCCGATCTCACGGTGGTCGGGTCACCCGACGGCCCGGGCAGCGACGACGCCTTCACCGTCGACGTCTCCTTCAAGGTGGCCGGACGCCTGGTCGTACCGGTGCGTGCCGTGTTCACCGCCCCTGAACCGCGTACGGTCGTCATGCGCATCACCGAAGGCGAGGGGCGGGGTTCCGTGGTCGAGACCCATGCCACGCCCCTCGGGCCGGACGAGCGGGGCCGGCCGCGTACGGCGGTCGTCGAGGCCGTGATGGCCGCCTCCGACCGGCCGGGCTTCGCCGTCGCCCGCCGGGCGGCGCCCCTCCTGCGTCCGCTGGTGCGGGCCGCTGCGGGGCGCCTGTGGCGGGACGACCTCGCCTACGCCGAACGTCGCTGGCGGCTGCGCTCCACGGGACGCTTCCCCGGCTGAGAACCGGCCTGGTGACGTACGGGCGTGGCCGGACACCGGCGTCGCGCCCGTCACCGGGCCGACAGGGGCTGGGCGCGGGCGATGAGCAGAGCGACGTCGTCGTGGCCGGCGGGGTGGCGGAGCTCCCGCAGGAGCCGGTCGCAGGTGTCCTCCGTGGAGCGGTCGCGCGGTGCCAGGAGGCGCAGGAGGTCCTCCAGCCGTTCGTCGATGGGGTCGTCGCGGGTCTCGACCAGCCCGTCGGTGTAGAGGACCAGCTGGTCGCCGGGCTCCAGGCCGAGCGTGGTCGTCTCGAAGGGGACGCCCCCGACTCCCAGCGGGATGCCGGTGGGCAGGTCGAGGAGTTCCGGCGCCCTGCCGGCGCGCATCAGCACCGGGGGCAGGTGGCCGGCGGAGGTCACGTGCAGCAGGGCCCGGTGGGGGTCGTAGACCGCGTACACACAGGTGGCGATGTACGGGTCCAGACCATGAGTGATCTTGTCGAGGTGGGTGAGGATGCGGGCGGGCTCCAGGTCGAGGTCGGCGAGGGTGGAGGTGGCGGTGCGCAGGCGGCCCATGGCGGTGGCCGCCGGAATGCCGCTGCCCATGACGTCGCCCACCGCGAGCGCGGTGCGGTCACCGTCGAGGGGGATCACGTCGTACCAGTCGCCGCCGACCTCGCTGAAGGCCTGCGCGGGCCGGTACCGGGCGGCGACGTCCAGACCGGGATGACGGGGCGAGAGCCGGGGCAGCAGGCTGCGCTGGAGGGTCTCGGCGGCGCTGCGGATGTGCTGGTGCAGGACGGCGTTGTCGATGCTCAGCGCGGCGGAGGAGGCCAGCTCGCAGGCGAGGGCGAGATCGTCGTCGTCGAACGGCTGGGGGTTGCGGGCGCGGGCCAGCCCCATCACGCCGATGACCTCTCCGCGGGCGATGAGCGGGACGGCCATGTCGGAGTGGACACCCGCCCGGGCCAGCAGGCGGGCGGCCTCGGGGCCGGCGGCGATGCGGGCGTGATCCTCCAGATGGGTGATCAGGTGCGGGAGCCGGGTGCGGATGCAGTGGGCCGCCGGGTGGTCGGCGTGGTACGTGGTGAGGCGGCCGGGCGGGACCATGGCGTCGGCGGCGTCGGTGGGGTAGGCCGTCTTCACGGCCAGGGCGCGGAACAGCGCCGGGCCCTCGCCGACGTCCGGACGACCCGTCTGAAGGACGGAGTCCAGGAGGTCCACCGAGACCATGTCGGCCAGGTCCGGCACGACGACGTCCGCCAGTTCCCGCGCGGTCCGTTCCACCTCCAGGGTGGTGCCGATCCGGGACGAACCGTTGGCCACGAGACGCAGGCGATGCTGGGCCTGGTCGGCCTTGCGGGCCGCCTCGTAGCGGTCGGTGACGTCGACGACCATGGTCGCGATGCCCAGGACGTGCCCGAGGTGGTCCTCCAGCCGGTACACCGAGACCGCCCAGGCGTGATCACGGTCCGGGTCGGCGCTGGTGCGGCCCACCATCTGCTGGTCCACCACGGGGGCGCCGGAGGCGAGGACCTGCCGCATCAGGGCCTCCGCGTCCAGGAAGGGCTCGCCGGGCAGGACCTCGCGGAAGGGGCGGCCGATGTGATCGGCCTCCAGAACGCCGTGCATGCCCGCGAGGGCCGGGTTGACGGCCAGGTACCGCAGGTCGGTGTCCAGTACGGCCAGACCGATCGGGGCCTGGGTGACCAGCCGGGTGGACAGGGCCAGGTTGCGCTCCATCTGGCGCAGGGTGGTGCGGTCGGTGGCCAGTCCCAGGGCGTAGTGGTCGCCCAGGTTGTCCGTCAGCCGCATGTTGCGGAACTCGACCATCCGGGAGCTGCCGTCCTTGTGCCGGACGGGGAACGCCCCCGCCCAGCCCCGGCCGGTCGCCATCACGTCGGCGAACAGGGTGACCGCCGCGTCCTGGTTCTCGGGATGGAGGAGCAGCAGCGCCGCGTACTGCCCGACCGCCTCGCTGCGGGTGTAGCCGAACAACTCCTCCGCCTGCGGGCTCCACATGTCGATCTTGCCGTCGGCCTCCAGCAGCACCGCGGCGACGCCCAGCAGATCCATCAGCCCGCTCGGATCCGCCGCGCCGCCCCCCGGACGCTCAGCCTGCTCCGGGCGCCGCTGCGCTCCTGTCATCGCACTCGCTCCTTCCGCCTGCCGGCCTCACCGGTGCGCCCGCCTCACCGCGCAGTCGGGTGACACGGTTTCCCGCAGGTCAGCAGCCGCATCCACGATGCGGTACGGGACCTGGGGCGGCCAGGGGGACGCGCCGGGAAGGGTCCCGCGACCTGCCCCGGCCCCCGTGTCCCGGGCACCAAGCACAATGGAGCGCACACCTCGATGTTCCGGCCGACACTCCACTTCTACCCCTCCCCGCCACCGGGTGTCCCGCCCACGGAGGCGTCGAGGACGGCACGGCATGCCGGGATGAACCCGCGGTCGACCGCGCAGGCGCGAGGGACGGGTGCGGCGTGCCGGGGGGCCGGTGTGCATCGGCGCGGCGCGCGGCCGTGCGGCCGGGGTGACACGGCATGTCGGTCGCGCTCGCGGGCGGGGCGAGCCGCCGCGTCGGGCCGGGTGGCGGGACGGCCCTCGCCCTGCGTCGGACCGCCCCGGCACGGCCCGCGCCCGCGCGCGGGTCACCGTTGCCGCGCGCCGACGCGGGCGGGCACAGGAACTGCAGGGTGCCGCACCCCGTTCGCGCCGGCGGCTGTGGCTCGTCAGCAGGGCGCCGGTGACGACCGACCGCCCCTGCCGATGCGCCCGCCGCCCGGCCGTCGGACGTTCCGGCGGCCGGGGCTCGGGGCGTCCACCGTCCGGCCCGTGTCCCCCGCCCACCGAACGCAGAACCCTGCGAGGGCCGGGAGCACGGGCGTCCTCTCCCGCGCCTCCGTCCCGCCGACCGGCCCGCAGGACCTTCCGGGCAGCGGGGTTCGCGGGCGCCCCTCCCGGGCTCCGGCTACCCCCGGCCGGCCCACCGCACCTTCCGGGCACCGGCACCCGAAGTCGTACCCTCCCCGGTCCCCTCCGGGGCCCCGTCCAGCGCCCGCCGGCCCGCCGCATCCCCCCGGGCCTCACCCGGAGGCGGTGTGTCCAGTTCGTACAGCGTGCGGAGCAGCGCGTGAGGTGCGGACGGGTCGAGGAGTCTGGTCCCGGTCGGGCCGGCTCCCTCCGCGTCGGGGGGCAGCAGGAGCCGCCGGGCGCCCAGACGGGCCGCGAGCAGGCGGGCCGTCGTCACCACGTCGGCGGGGTGGGGGCCGTGTTCACCCTGTGCGACGGCGGCGACCACGGGGATGCGGCCGTCGTCGAGCAGCGTGCGCAGGACGCCGGGGTCGGCCACGAGGTCTCCGGAGGTCGTGCGGGTGAGCGTGTGGCCGTCCTCGCCCGTGATGCCGACGGCCAGCGGGCCGTGGGCGTTGACGAGGCCGACGAGGCGCCGCTGCACCAGGCCCGCGGCCACCGTGCGCAGCGCGGTGCCCTCGTCCTCGTCCGGGGCCCGCCGGACCGGCTCCGCGCCGGCGTCGTGCACGACGACCGGCCGGGCCCCGCTGTACCGCAGGAACGCCAGGTCCTGGGCGAAGGCCTCGCCGAGCGCGCCGGGGGCGAGCACGGCCCGCCCCGCGACGACGACCACGGCACCGCCGTACAGGGATCTGATCCCCGGGAGGGCGCCCACGAGCGCCCCCACCGTGCGGAGCGCCTCGCGTTCCGCACCCCCGGCCGCCGGGCCGGCCACGGACGGGTACCGGATCAGGCGCTCCTGCGGTGGTGGAGGACTCCGTCGCTCCAGATCCGGTCCACCCTGCCCCAGGCCATGGCGGAGGCGACGTCCGGGAAGAACCCGTGTCCGTTGAGATTGGCGCTGGTGTTGCACAGGACGGGGACGCCGCTGAGCCGGTGGTAGGCGGTCAGCACCTCCGCCAGGAACGGGTCGTCGTCCCGGGAGACGGTCTGGAGCCGTGCCGTGCCGTCGAGATGGACGACCGCCGGGACCTTGTCGAGCCATTCGGGGCGGACTTCGTGCTCGAACAGCATGTACGGGTCGGGGGTGCCGGGGGCGAAGACGGCCGGGGCCTCCTCCACGAGGCAGATCGGGGCGACCGGACGGTAGGGCTCGCGGTCCTTGACCCGGTTCAGTTCGTCCTTCATCGCCGCCCGGGTGGGGGCGGCCAGGATGCTGCGACCCCCGAGGGCCCGCGGTCCCAGTTCGGCGCGCCCCTGGAGGACGACCACGGGCCGGCCCGACTCGTGGAGTTCCCGGGCCAGTTCGGCGGGGGTGCAGGGCGTGGCGGTCCAGCCGTCGGGTGTCCCCGGGCTGGGCTGGAGGGCCGGCCCCAGCCGTACGTGCCAGTCGACGGGGCGCAGGCCCTCGTGCCGGGCCCTGCCGAGCACGGCGGCGCCGATCGCCGACCCCGAGTCGTTGGGGAACGGCGGTACCCAGACGTCGGCGAACTCCGGGAGGGCGCGCAGCGCGTTGTTCCACTTGATGTTCAGGGCGCAGCCGCCGGCGAAGCACAGGTTCCACGGCCCGGTGCCGCGCGCCGCGCGTACCTTCTGGGTGATGCGCTCCAGGAGGAGTTCCTGGAAGAAGGTGTGGACACTCGCCAGGACGTCCTCGTCGGCTATCCCCCGGGGTTCCACCCGGTCGCGTACGGCCTGGAAGAAGGTGTGGACGGGAGGCACCGACGGTTCGAAGAGGCTGCCGTAGCCGCCGACGGCCCGGCGGTACTCCACGGACTCCGGCAGGTCGCTCTCGAAGACCCGGTGGAACTCCTCGCGCAGCGCGGTCAGTACGTCCTCGTGCGGCCGGCCGAGCGCGATGTACGCCATCAGTTTGCCGGCCACCGAGAGGTCGTCCACCGTCGGTGACTGGACCTCGCGGCGGAACGGGCCGAAGTGGTGGCCGGCGATGGCGTAGGCGTGGCCGAGCAGCGGGAAGAGTTCCCCGAGGTTCTCCACGCCGGTGTCGGGGTCGACCCAGTACAGCCGCGGGAAGAGTCCGCCGTCCCAGACGAGGACGAAGGACGGCTCGCCCCGCCGGGCGAAGGGGCTGGAGCAGTAGGCGCTCGCCAGGTGTCCGGCGGCGTGCGCGTAGCTCGTGTAGGGGTAGGTGCGGCCGTCCATCGGGAACTCGCCGGACGCCCCCGGCGCGGCCAGGTCGGGGCAGGCCGCGGATTCCCGGTAGGGCCCGACAGCGAGTTCCACCGGGACCGAGGAACTCAGCAGGGAAACCACGCCGGAGACGTCACCGTCCCAGCCGTCGACGACCCATTCGTCGACGTCCCGTGGCTTGTAGCCGAAATCGGCGAGAATTCCGGGGATCTGGCTGAGGTCGGAGACGGTGCTGTACCGCCGACCGTTCCCTATCTTTTCCATCTCGACGCTGAAAACGAGGCGATCGTCTTCGAGCAGGGCCACCGCTCCGTCGTGCGTGAGCTTGAGTCCGCAGATAATCAATTTTCCACTCCCTGATCATCCTGAAGCAATGGCCCCAGTGTTACCGGTCATCGAGTCGCAGACAATAAAGAGACGACTTGCGGCCGGAGGGGGACAGGCGCCGCCACTCTTCCGGGGCGGTGTCCAGGTCGACTTCTTGAAAGCCCTGCCGCGTGAACCAGGCGCCCCCGTGTTTCGAGGCGGCGAGAATGGCGGCACATCCGTTGTCGGCCGCCCGCCGGACGGCGTGACGCAGCAGGATCCGGCCGATCCCTCTGCCCTGGAACTCCGGCGAGACGCAGAGGTTGTATATGACCAGGCATTGCGGCACCGGGAGCAGTCCCATGCAGCCGGCGATGGTGTTTTCGTGGACCGCCGTGTCGTCGACCGCCACGAGGAATTCGTCGGAGTGCCGCGCGAAGGTGTCCGGCGAGCGTCTGAGCAGCCGGTCCGCGGCCGCGAACGGCGCGGAGATGCGGGCCAGCTCCCCGGCGTCCCCGGGGTGCGCCCGCCGTACCGAGATCTCCTGCCCGGCCGGCCGGGGCCGGGCGTCGACCCCGGTGCCGCCGGGGCCGGGCCGGCCGCGCGCGCCGGCCCGCGGATCACGAAGCATCGGGTTCGGCGCAGGTGCCCGGGCCGCCGTTCCGGTTTCCCGCGAAGCCGAGCCCGAAGGGCTGGTCGACGGGCATCAGCTCGATCATGTTGACGTTGACGTGCGGGGGCCGGTCCAGGCACCAGGCGATGCCCTGGGCCACGTCGTCGGCCGTGAGAGGGGTGACGCCGGCGTAGAGCGCCGCCGCGCGGGACTCGTCCCCCTCGTAGCGGACCTGGGCGAACTCCGTCCGCGCCATGCCGGGCGCGACGCAGCTGACCCGGACTCCGGTGCCCTGGAGATCGACGCGCATGTTGAGGGAGAGCTGGTGCACGAACGCCTTCGTGGCGGCGTAGACGTTGCCACCCAGGTAGGGGTACTCGGCGGCGATCGATCCGACGTTGACCACGTGTCCGTCGCCACGCGCGACGAGCCGGGGCAGCACGCTTTCGGTCAGATTCAGCAGACCTGTGACGTTTGTGTCGACCATTTCACGCCAGTGCGGCGAGCCGCCCTCCTGGAGCGGACCGAACCCCTTCGACAGGCCCGCGTTGTTCACAAGCACCGAAATATCGCGGTATTCGGCCGGTAGCTCCGCCAGGGCTCTGGTCAGGGAGTCCGGATCCCGCACGTCGGCGACCACAGGGAGAATGGCTCGATATGGATCCTCTTCGGCGAGCGTTTTGAGCCGTTCGGCACGGCGGGCGAGGGCAATGACTGCGTATCCTCTTGCAGACAACACCTGCGCGATGCGCGCACCGAATCCGGACGAGGCGCCAGAAACCAACGCAATGCCACGAGGCTCCGTACCGTCCGACATATCCCTCTCGTTCCCCCTGCAACAGGTCGCAGAGTTTCACGTAGGCCTGCACCTCGTGTCAAGGTGCACTTCATGACCGGCCATACAGCGGGTTCCCCGCGCACCGGCCTCAAGAAGAGGATTTCGGGTCACGCGCTCTCCAGGAAAGGAAGTAGTGAAGAGAGCTTCACCGCATGACCACCCGTAACTTCTTGCCAGTCAATCACGCACACACACGACGTCGCCATGTGACGCACGTCACATGTGCAATCGGTGGCAGGCCCTTGAGGATCATGACTACAGTCGAAAGCTAAGTCCCAGCACTACAGCGCGAAATCCTGCGGCGATAAAGGGCGGAAATGCAGCCCCGATCGTCCGGATCGAAAGCCTCGCGGGGAAACGGGGGAGTATGCCGGCCCACCTGTCAGGTGGTGCAGTGACAATCCCCCGTCCCAGGCCTGTGCCGCCCTTTCGCCATGGGGCCGGATCCGGATTTCGAAGACACCACAAGAGCCGACCCCCGTTGACCACCGGCCTCGACTCGCAAGGGAACGCAGCGTGCCCGTCATCCACAAACGCCATCTTCGTGCGTCCGTCGTCGCGCAGCCGTTGCTGCACCGCTGGTACGCCTGGCCCTACCTCCTGGCACCGCACACCGGGGCACTGAACCTGCGCGAGAGACTGCTTCCCATCCTCCGCAACTACGTCATGTCCCCGACGCTGCACCGCAACGCCCTGGCGGATCCGGCCCGTTACGGCGGACCGTTCCTCAACCCGGGCAGCGCGGGCACCGACGACGTGCAGGCGTTGCTCGACACGACCCTGCGCGACGCGGCGGCGCGCCTCACCCTCGCGGACGACATCGACCGCCTGCGGGCCCTGCTGGCCGAGCGGGCCACCGGCGGCCCCCTGGAATCCCTGTACCCCGAGGTCCCCGAATCGCTGCGCGGCTGCGTCGAGTTGGTCTACGACACCGCGAACCACGCCTCCTTCCGCTTCTTCGAGTCGCTGCTGTACCGCTCCCCCGCGTTCGAGGAGCACGGCCAGACCCTGTCGCTGACCGCTGTCCCCCCGCGTGACCAGCCCTTCGTGTACGGCAGCCCCGTGCTGCCCTCGCCCGAGCGCCTCGACATCGGCGTACCGTTCTCCGCCGCCGTGTGGGACGACGTGTTCGCCGCCCGTCTCCAGCCCGTGGACACCCGGGAACTGGCCGAGCGGCTGGGCCTGGACGCCGCCGGGACGGCCGGCTTCGAGGCGCTCTTCCACGACGAGGCCCCCCGCACCCCGGACCGGGTTCCCGACGGCCAGGTCCGGATGCGCTACTTCGGGCACGCGACGGTCCTGGTGGAGACCTCGGCGGGCTGCGTCCTGCTCGACCCGCTGATCGGCTACTCCGACGACGGACACGAGCACTTCGCTCTCGCGGACCTGCCCCACCACATCGACGCCGTGGTGATCAGCCACTTCCACTCGGACCACTTCTCGCTGGAGACACTGCTCCAGCTGCGCACCCGCATCGGCACGATCGTGGTCCCGCGCGCATCCGGCGGCACGCTCCAGGACCCCAGCCTGAAGGTGATGCTGGAGGCTCTGGGCTTCTCCCGCGTGGTGGAGCTGGGCGAGCTGGACACGCACCGGGCCGCCGAGGGACTCGACGTCGTGGGCCTGCCCTTCATCGGGGAGCACGCCGACCTCGACATCCGCACCAAGATGGTGCCACTGGTACGCGCGCTCGGCCGGTCCTTCATGTTCGCCACCGACATCACGCCGATCGAGCCAGCCCTCTACGACCGGGTACGCGACATCGTCGGCGAGGTCGACGCGCTGTTCGTCGGACTGGAATGCGTCGGCGCCTCCCTCAGCTGGCTGTACGGCCCGCTGATGGAGGCCAAGCTGACGCGTGAGCAGAACCAGTCGCGGCGGCTGAAGGGCTCGGACGCCGCCATGGCGGACCGGCTGGCCCAGCAGGTGGGCGCCCGGCACGTGTACGCGTACGCCATGGGCCTCGAACCCTGGCTGAAGCACCTCACCGGCTCGGAGTTCGACGCCGAGTCCGAACCGGTGCGCCAGAGCGGCCTGCTGGAGGAACTGTGCCGACGGCGCTCGGTCGGCTCGGAGCTGCTGTACCGGCAGGCCGAACGCATGTGGCCGGCCGCCGAGCCGCGCTCCTGAGCCCGCCGGAACGCGTCACGATGAAGCCCTCTCCCACCACCGCACGCCCGCTGCCCGCGCGGGAACTGGTGCGCCCCGGGCCACGGCCCGAGGCACCCGCCGTCCTGTACTGCTTCCCGCACGCCGGCGGCGCGGCCTCGGCCTACCGGCCGTGGCCTGCGGCCCTGCCGGACCGGATCGAGGTGGTGGCCGTCCAGCTCCCGGGACGCGAGCACCGCATCGCGGAACCGCCGTGCGTGGACCCCGCCCTGATCGCGGACGCCGTACGCGCCGACGTCGCGGCGCACGGCTCGCGGCCCTACGCCCTGTTCGGGCACAGCATGGGCGCCCTCGTCGCATTCGAGGTGGCACGCATCCTGTCCGCCGACGACCGGCTGACGGGTCCCGCGCTGCTGGCCGTCTCGGGCATGGAACATCCCGGCTCCGGGCGGCCCCGGCCCGCGCTGTCCGGGCTGCCCGATGCGGAACTGCTCGCCTGGGTGGCGGGCCTGGGCGGATCACCGGCCGAGGCGCTCGCCGACCCGCAGCTCCTGGAGATCCTGCTCCCCGTGCTGCGGGCCGACCTCGCCTGGCTGGAGGGATACGTCCCGAGGCCGGCGCCCCCGCTGGCGTGTCCCCTCTCGGTCTTCGCGGGTGAGCGGGACGACCGGGTCGCGCTGCCGGGCCTGGAGGCCTGGGCCGGCGAGACACGCAGGACGGCCACCGTACGCCGCTACCCCAGCGGCCATTTCTACCCGGCGGAGCAACTGCGGCTGGTGTGCCGGGACCTGGCGGACGACCTCGCCGACGCGCTGGACACCCGCGAGGCGGCCCGGTGAACGCGGGCGACCGGCGCTGGCTCGTCGAGTGGCAGCCGCCGGCCACGGCCCGGATGCTGCTGGTGTGCCTGCCGCACGCCGGCTCGGGGGCCTTCCAGTTCCGTCAGTGGCAGGAGCTGGCCGGCCCCGGGATCGCCGTGGTCGCCGTACAGCTGCCGGGGCGGGAGAACCGGTGGCGCGAGGAGCCGGCGACGCGGGCCGAGGAGGTGGTCCGGGAGCTGGTCCCGGTGCTGGCCGCCCGGATCGACCTGCCCTACCTCGTGTTCGGGCACAGCATGGGCGCCCTGCTCGGCTACGAGCTGGCGCGCGCCCTCGGCACCGGGTACGGATCGTGGCCCGTCGGGCTCGTGGCCTCCGCCTGCCGTGCGCCGGACGCCCAGGGGGCGCCGACCGGGGCGGCGGCGATGAGCGACGGCGAGCTGGTGGCCGAGCTGGCCGAGCACGGCGCCGTACCGGACTACGTGGCCGCCAGCGAGAAGCTGGTCCCCATCGTCGCCCGACCCCTGCGCGCCGACCTGACCCTGTGCGACCACTACCGCCCGCCGGCCGCGGACGCCGTACTGCCCTGCCCGGTCCACGCCTGGCGGGGCAGCGACGACCTCGCCGTCACGGACGAGCACGCCGGGCAGTGGCGCGCCTGGTCGGCCGCGCCGGCCGGCGTGCGCCGCTTCGACGGCGGGCACCTCTACCACCTCGACCGCCCCGACGAGGTCGTGGACGCGCTCCGCCGCCTCGGTGAGAGGGCCCGTACGGGCGTGAGGGAATAGCCCGCCGCCCGGCCCCCGCCCACCGGGCCGCTCGCGCCCTGGTCCCCGAGTCCACCGAGACACGTCAGAAGGAATCGCGTTGCCGAGGAACGATCCACTGCCCGACACCGGAGAACCCGATCTCCGGTCGCCCCGCGGCTATCTGCTCTGGCTGCTGCGCCGGCAGGCCGGTACGGCGGCGCTCGGGGTGTTCTGGGGCTGCCTGTGGATGGCCGGCATGGGACTGACCCCGCTGGCCGTCGGCGGGGCCGTCGACGCGATCACCGACAAGGACACCGAGGGCCTCCTCGCCTGGACCGGGGTGGTCCTCGGGCTCGCCCTGGTGACCACCGCGGGCAGCGTGCTGCGGCACCGGTGCGACACCGTCGGACGGCTGAAGGCGAACTACCTGACGGTCCGTCTCGTGGTCCGGCAGGCGGTCACCCTGGGCGGCAGGCTGCACGACCGCGTGGCCGACGGTGACATGGTGACCGTCGGCACCGCCGACATCTCACGGATCGGGGCGCTGCCCGGCGCGGTGGCCCGCGGTGCCGGCAGCGCGGTCACGATCGTCGTGGTGGCCGTCGTCCTGCTGTCCACCTCGCTGCCCCTGGGGCTGCTGGTGCTGCTCGGGGTGCCCGTCCTGCTCGCGGGCACGGGTCCGCTGCTGCGCCCCCTGCACCGGCGCGTCGGACGGTACCGCGAGCTGGAGGGCGAACTGACCCGGCGGGCCTCGGACATCGTGGCGGGCCTGCGGGTGCTGCGCGGCATCGGCGGCGAGCAGGCCTTCCTGGGGCGTTACCGCACGGACTCCCAGCGGCTGCGGCAGGCCGGCGTCGAGGTCGCCAAGGTGGAGTCGGTGCTGCCCGCCGCCGAGGTGCTGCTGCCCGGGGTGCTGGTGGTGGCCGTGGTCTGGGCCGGCGCCCGGCTCGCCGTCGCCGGTGACATCTCTCCGGGCGACCTCGTGGCCGCCTACGGCTACGCGGCCTTCCTGATGCTGCCCATGCGTACCGTGACCTCGGCCGTACAGGTGATCGTCGGCGCGAACGTGGCCGCCGGGCGCGTGGTACGGGTGCTCGCCGTCGCGCCCGACCCCACGGCGGGCACGGCACCGGCCGGCCTGCCGGACGCCCCCGACCTCGTCGACGCCGCCACCGGACTGACGGCGCGCCACGGCAGGCTCACCGCCGTCGTGTCCGCCACCCCGGAGCAGAACGCCGAGATCGCGGAACGGCTCGGCCGCTACCGCGAGGGCGCGGTGACCCTGGGCGGGGTCCCGCTGGACACCCTGCCGGTGGAACAGGTGCGCCGGCACATCCTGGTGGTGCGTAACAGCGACACGCTGTTCTCGGGAGTCCTCCGCGACGAACTCGCCCCCGGCCGCACGGACGGGGAACTCGCCGCCGCGCTGCACACCGCCGGCGCCGGGGACATCGTGGACGCCCTGCCCGACGGGCTCGGCAGCGTCCTCACGGAGCAGGGCAGCACCCTCTCGGGCGGACAGCGCCAGCGGCTGCGGCTGGCCCGGGCCGTCGCGTCCGCGACGCCCGTGCTCGTCCTGGTCGATCCGACCAGCGCGGTGGACGCCCTCACCGAGGCGGGCGTCGCCCGGCGGCTACGGCAGAGCCGCGCGGGGCGGACCACCGTGGTGATGAGTTCCAGCCCGCTGCTCCTGGACCAGGCCGACGAGGTGGCCTTCGTCGTCGACGGCAAGGTGGTCGCCACCGGCGCGCACCGCGACCTCGTCGTCCGCAACCCCCAGTACGCCGACACCGTCCTGCGGGACGGAACGTGACCGGCCGCGCCCCGCGCCGGTCGTCCGGCCTCCCGCGAAGGAGTGCGCAGTGAGTCTTCCGGTAGCCGACGCCCCGGCGGTACGCCGTCATGTCCGCGAACTGGTCAGGGGCCGCGCCGGCCTGCTCGGCCGGACGGTGACCTGGTTCGTGCTCGCCACCGCGTGCGGGCTGGTCGTCCCCGCACTGCTCGGTCGCCTCGTGGAACAGGTGCAGCAGGACGTCTCCACCACCCGGGTGGACGTCATCGTCGCGGTGATCGCCGGCCTGCTGCTGCTCCAGGGTGTGTTCACCAGGACGGCACGGCTGCTCGGCGCCCGGCTCGGCGAGCAGGTGCTGGCGGACATCCGCGAGGGCTTCGTCCAACGGGTGCTGTCGCTGCCCCTGTCCGCCGTGGAGAAGGCGGGCACCGGTGACCTGCTCACCCGCGGCACCCGGGACGTGGACTCGCTGTCCAGAGCCGTGCGGATGGGGGCCCCGTCCATCCTCGTCGCGGGCCTGTCCGTGCTGCTCACCTTCGTCGCGCTGCTGGTGACGAGCCCGCTCATGGCGCTGCCGTGCCTGGTGGCCGTGCCCCTGATCGCCGGGTCGACGCGCTGGTACCTGAAGCGTGCGCGGACGGCGTATCTGGCGGAGGCGGCCGGCTACTCGGACCTGACGCAGGGGCTGGCCGAGACCGTGACGGGCGCCCGCACGGTCGAGGCGCTCGGCCTCGCCGAGCGACGGATCCGCCGTACGGACGAGGACGTCCTGCGTTCCAACGCGGCCGAGCACCGCACACTCTTCCTGCGCAGCGTGTGGTTCCCGCTGATGGACTTCGGTTACGTCCTGCCGGTGGCCTCCACGCTGCTGTGCGGCGGTCTCTTCTACATCCACGGATGGGTGAGCCTCGGCGAGGTCACCGCGGCGACGCTGTACACCCGCGCGGTGATCGATCCGCTGGACGAACTGCTCGGCTGGCTGGACGAACTCCAGGTCGGCGACGCCTCCCTGGCCCGCCTCGTCGGGGTGGGCGCCACCGCGACCGGGGACACCGGCGCCGGCCGCCGGCCGCAGGGCCGCCGGCTGGCAGCGCGCGAGGTCAGTTACGCCTACCGCGACGGTCACGACGTCGTACGTGACGTGAGCCTCAGCGTGCGGCCCGGTGAGCGGGTCGCCGTCGTCGGCCCGTCCGGCGCGGGCAAGTCGACACTCGGCCGTATCCTCGCGGGCATCCACCCGCCGCGCAGCGGGACGGTCACCATCGGCGACGTGCCGGTGGCCGAACTGCCCCTGGAGGAGCTGCGCCGGCATGTCGCGCTGGTCACCCAGGAGCACCACGTGTTCCTCGGGACGGTCCGCGACAACGTGACGCTGCCGGTGCCGGACGCGACGGACGAGCAGGTGACGACCGCGCTGGACGCGGTCGACGCCGGCGACTGGGTGCGCGGGCTGCCCGGGGGGCTCGACACCGGGATCGGCCCGGGCGGCCACGAGGTCTCCCCCGCCCAGGCCCAGCAGCTGGCGCTCGCCCGGCTGGTCCTCGCCGATCCGCACACGCTGGTGCTGGACGAGGCCACCTCGCTGCTCGATCCACGCGCGGCCCGGCACCTGGAACGTTCCCTGGCGGCCGTGCTGCGCGGCCGTACCGTCATCGCCATCGCCCACCGGCTGCACACCGCGCACGACGCCGACACCGTCCTCGTCATGGAGGACGGCCGCGTCACGGAGCGGGGCGGCCACGACGAACTGGTCGCCGCCGGCGGGGCCTACGCGGCCCTGTGGGACTCCTGGCACGGCCGGACCCCCGAAACCCCCCGTACCTGAGCACACCCAAACCCTCCGGCAGCGGAACACGAACCGGATCAGGAGAGTGACGTGAAACCGGACACCACCCACATCGTCGATGCCCCGGCGGTCGCCACGGTCGTCAGCGAGGTCGGCCTCGGCCGGCTGTACGACCTGGCGATCGAACGGCTGACCGAGGTACTCACTTCGAGCGGTCCCGCTCGCGCCGAGATGAAGACGCGCGACGGGTTCCTGCTCACCACCCCCAGGCTGGGGCTGCTCGAATGGATGCCGGCGGTCCGCCACGGCACGACCGTCTCCATGAAGCTGGTGGGCTACAACCCGCACAACCCCGTCAAGAACCAGCTCCCCACCATCCTCTCCACCCTGCTCGCCTTCGACGTCGAGTCCGGGCACCTGCGCGCGATCGTGGACGGCACGTTCGCGACGGCGATACGGACGGGGGCCGCGTCCGCGCTGGCCTCACGGGCGCTGGCCCGTCCCGACAGCAGCGTGCTGGGGCTCATCGGCTGCGGCGCCCAGGCGGTGACACAGCTGCACGCCCTCGCCCGGGCCTTCCCGCTGACCGAGGTCCTGGTGTGCGACACCGACATCCGGGCGGAGAGCACCTTCGCGGCCCGGGCGCGCATGCCCGACGGACTGGTCCGGGTGGCCGAGCCGGCGGAGGTGGAGGAGCGCGCCGACATCCTGTGCACGGCGACCTCCGTCGCCCCGGACCAGGGGCCGGTGCTCCAGGGCACGTCCCTGCGGCCCTGGGTGCACATCAACGCGGTGGGCTCGGACATGCCCGGCAAGACCGAACTGCCCCTGGAGCTGCTGCGCGACGCCGTCGTCGTCCCCGACCACCGGGAGCAGGCGATGGCGGAGGGCGAGTGCCAGCGGCTGCGTCCGGAGGAGATCGGCCCCTCGCTCACGGAGCTGCTGACGGACCCCTCCCGGCAGCCGGAACTCCGCGACCGGCGCACCGTCTACGACTCGACCGGGCTGGCGCTCCAGGATCTCGTGATGGTGGAGCTGCTGGAGGAACTGGCCCGGGAAACGGGGGCGGGACACCGGCTCGTGATCGAGGCGACCGCGCACGACCCGCAGGACCCCTACTCGTTCCTGCCCGAATCGGTCTCGCGGGCGCCATGGCCCGCGCAGGAGGTGTGACCCCGTGCCCCAGCCCACCGACCGCCGGGACCCGCCCGGCGGCAACCGGCACCCGGAGCACCGCGGGCCGGTCGTGAACATCGGTGTCCGCACGGTCCTGGACCTCGTCGACCGGGAGACGGCGGCCCGTCCGGACGCCTGGGCGGTGTGCGAACAGGGCCGGCGCCCGGTGTCGTACGCGGAACTGGACCGGCTCGCGGACACCGTGGCCGCCCATCTGGCCGGCACGTTCGGGGTCGGCCCCGGGGACACCGTGCTGATCGCCGCGCGGGCGGGCGTGGACTTCACCGCGGTGGTCCTCGGAACCCTGCGGGCGGGCGCGGCCTATCTGCCCGTGGACATGACGTATCCGCGCGAGCGGATCGAGCAGATCCTGCGCGCCGGCAGCGCCCGGCTCACGGTCCTGGACGAGGGGCTGCCCGGCGGGGCCGTGGAGCACCCGGCCACCGCGTCGACCACGCTGACCCGGCTGCTCGCGGAGTACCCGGGCCCCCCGCCGGCACGCCCCCGCATCGCCTCCGAGGACACCGCCTACGTCATCTTCAGCTCCGGTTCGACCGGCGCGCCGAAGGGCATCGTGCAGACGCACCGGTGCCTGGCCAACCTGGCGGCCTGGCAGGCGAACGGGTCCGGTCTCGGCCGGGAGCGCAGGGTGCTGCAGTGCGCGCCGCTCACCTTCGACGTCTCGGTCCAGGAGATCTTCTACACCCTGGCCTCCGGCGGCTGCCTGTACGTCCCGCACCCCGACGTACGGCGTGACCCGCGCGACCTGGTCGAGTACGTCATCGGCGAGCGGATCGAGGTGGTCGACTTCCCGCAGTCCCTCATCGACATCCTCATGTCGCTGCCCACCACCCTCGAACACGCTCCGGCGCTGCGCCACATCATCAGCGCCGGCGAGACGGTACGGGTCACACCGGCGCTGGAGGGGCTGCTCACCAGGCGTCCCGAGGTCACCCTGCACAACCACTACGGGCCCGCCGAGAACCACATGGTGACGAGCCATTCGATGAGCGCGGAGCGGGGAAACCTGGAACCCCGTCCGCCGGTCGGGTCACTGGTGTGGAACACCTACATCCGCATCCTGGACGAGGAGCAGGCACCCGTGCCCGACGGGGAGGTCGGCGAGGTGTACATCGGCGGGGTGGGGGTGGCCCGCGGTTACACGGATCCGGACCTCACCCGGGCCGTCTTCGTGGAGGACCCCTTCCTGCCCGGGGCCCGGCTGTACCGCACGCGGGACCGGGGCGTCTGGCGGGCCGACGGGACGCTCGGGCTCCTGGGGCGGATCGACGACCTGATCAAGATCCGCGGCAACGCGGTGGAGCCCCGGGAGCCGGAATCCCGGCTCACCGCGCTCCCCGGGGTCAAGGACGCGGCGGTGTTCGGGGTGGCGCGGGCCGACGGTGGCACCGAGCTGCACGCGGCGCTCACCGGCGATCCGCCGCCGGCACAGGAGCTGCGTCGCGCGCTGCTCGCCGTGCTGCCGGACTACATGGTCCCGGTGCGCTGGTGGGTGACGGACGAGCTGCCCTACTCGGCCAACGGCAAGCTGGACCGCAGGGCCCTGCCCGGGCCGGGGGCCAGACAGCTCGCCGTGGTCCCTCACCAGGCGAACGTCTCCCGGTAGCCGCGCTTCTCGATGCAGTACGTGCGGAACGCCTCCGCCTTGGCGACCATGACCTCGTCGCCGGTGCGCCGTGCGGCCTCGGCATACCAGTCGAAGGCGGCGGTCGCCGGCGCGCGCCGCTCGAAGTGCAGCGCGGCGAACCGGCGGAAGGAGGCACGCATGGTCGCCCGGGTCAGCTGCGGGCCGGAGCCGATGAGTTCCTCGACGTCGGCCTCGGTCACCTCGGGGAGGTCGAGGATCCGCACGGGTTGCGCCGCCGGGACGTCGTTGCGGATCCCGACCGGCTCGGCGGCGCCGGCGAAGTCGAGGCAGAGGGAGAGCCGGGCGGGGCCCGCGCTGCTGCGTGCCGAATGCGGGTCGGTGGTGTGTATCTTCCAGACCTCGCCGCGGCGGAGGTGGTAGACGAGGTCGTTCTCGGAATGCAGGGATTCCTCACCGGTACGCAGCGGAATCTGCACCCGGGTGCCGGGTTCCGTGAATTCCAGGAAGTCCACGTGCGGAGCGAGAATTCCGTCGGCGAGGCTGAAGATACGCACCCACTGGAGTCGGTCCAGCGGAAAGTGCTCGGCCACCAGGGACATGATGCCGGGCAGTTTCCTGCCCAGATCGGTGAGGGTCAGGCGGTCGCCGTGCGGGCGGAACGCGGTGTCGGACTCGGCGCCGCTGCCGTTGGCCAGCACATGGGCCGACCACGAACCGAAGGTGAAGGCGTCGTACTCGCCTCCGGCGTCGTGCTGGTCCACGAGGGCCAGCTCCGTTTCCAGGTCGTAGGAGTCGATGGGCAATACCGCAAGTCGCTGGGACTTGAGCAAGGCAATCCCCCTTCACCAGAAGGTGACATGACGCGCTGAACATATGCCGGCGCCTTCCGCTCGCCACCATAACCCGACAGAGATACGAGGGCAATGACAGCAATCTCCGCCGGACGGAAGGTCATTGACAAGATCTGGAGTGTTTGTGCAGGGTTTTTTTCCGCAGAGTTCTGCCGTCACGGAGTGGAATCATGACTGACCTCACCAAGGATCTGTGCCGGCTGTTCGCGCGGGCACTCGAGCTGGAGTACGTGACCGACGACACGGACTTCTACCTCGCCGGCGGACACAGTCTGTCGGCGCTGGCCCTCGCCGTGTCCGTCGAGGAGGCCGTCGGGGTTCCGGTCCGCGTCCGCGACATCCTCGAGTGCGCCACCCCTGAGCTGCTGGCCGCCCGTCTGGCCGAGGCACGCGGCGGGGCGGCCGGCCCCGGGACGCGGACCGGCACCGGCACCGAAAGCGTTCCGCGGACCTCGCCGGAGGCTCGGCGGGCGCAGGACGGCGAGGTGCCGGAGTCCGTGCGCTGGCTGTGGCTGGCGCGTCAGAACGAGCACGGCGGCGGCGCCTACACCGTGCCGTGTCTGCTGCGCGGCGAGGGGGAGCTGGACGTCGACCGCCTCGCCTCGGCCGTCGCCTCCCTGCCGGGCCGCCACCCGGCGCTGCGGACCGTCTTCGTGGAACGGCAGGGTACCGTCCGGGCCGTCGTGACGGAGCGGACGGCCCCGCTGGACGTGGTGGACCTGCGCGGCGAGCCCCTCACCGACGAGGAGTTCGAGGCGCTCGTCCACGACCGCGTCGAAGTCCCGTTCGACCTGACGGAGGGGCCGCTCTTCCGCTCGACGCTGTTCCTGCGGCCGGACGGCGCCTGGTCGCTGCTCTTCACGGCCGATCACCTGGTGTGCGACGGCCGGTCGCTGACGGTCCTGGCGGCCGAACTGGTGGCCGCCTACCGGCAGGACGGCACCCCGCCCCCGGCACCGGCCCCCGGGCTGCGCCCGGCCCCGCGCCCGCGGGAGGAGTCGCTCGCGCACTGGCGGGACCTGCTCACTCCCCCGCCGGCCCCGCTGCTCCTGCCCGTGGACCATCCCCGGCGCGGACCGGCCGGCGCGGTGACGGACACGGTGCCCCTGGACATCGGACCCGGGGTCACCGCCCGCCTTCAGTCGCTGGCCTCGACCGCGCACGCCGGTCTCTTCGCGCCGCTCGCCGCCGCCGTGGCGAGCGGTCTGGGCGGGCTCACCCGGACCGACGACGTCTGTCTGGGCACCCCCGTGGACCGCCGCTCGCCGCTCGGCCTGGACGGCGCCGTGGGTTTCCACGTCGCGACGGTCCCGCTGCGGCTCGACCTGGCCGGCCGGGACGACCCGGCCGGCCTGGTGCGCCATGTGGCGGCGCGGACGGCGGACGCCCTCGACCACAGCGAGGTCGCCTTCGACGAGCTGGTCGCGACCCTGGACCCGCCCCGGCCGGCGGGGCGCGGCCCCTTCTTCGACGTGTGGGTCGCCCTGTTCCCGCGCATCGACACCGGCCCCGCCGGGCCGCGGGGCATCGCGCTGCGCGGTGGCCCCTTCCTGCAACGGCGGGGCATGTTCGAGCTGTCGTTCCAGTTCGTCGAACAGGAGCGGGGGCTGCGGCTGTGCCTCCAGTACGACACCGGGCGCTACAACCGGGACACGGCCGAACAGATCGCCGGCCGGGTCCTCGCCGAACTCGGCCGTCTCGCCGGGGAGCCCGGAGAGCCGGCGCAGCCGTCGAGCGGCCCGCCCGCCCCGGCCTTCCAGGGTTTCCGCTTCGACACGTGACCCGGCCCCGACCTCATCCGAGTGAACAGGAGACACCCATGACCACGACGCCCACGTCCGCGTCGACGTCCGTGCCCGAACCGACCGGGCCGACCGAGCTGCGGCTGACGCCCGACGAGGCCGCCGAGACGGAACGGCTGGCCCTGGAGCTGGCCGCGGAGCACTCCTCGGCGGACAGCGAGAGCCTGCTCCAGGACCTGCCGTTGCTGGCCGCCCGGCTGCCGGAGCGGGTGCGCAGGTTCCTGCGCGCCTTCCAGCTGGACCAGGGGGACGGCTACTGCGCCATCAGCGGGCATGCGGTGGACGACGACAGGATCGGCCCCACCCCGGCGCACTGGCGCGACGAGCAGCGCGTCCACCGCGAACTGCCCGAGGAAATCCTGCTGTTGCTGTACGCCTCGCTGCTCGGTGAGCCGTTCGGCTGGTCGACCCAGCAGGACGGCCACCTGGTCAACGACGTCTTCCCCATCAAGGAGTACGAGACCCTGCTGCTCGGCACGGGCAGCAGGACGGCGCTCACCCTGCACACGGAGGACGCCTTCCACCCCTACCGCGCGGACTACATCATCCTGGCCGCGCTGCGCAATCCGGATCGGATACCCGTGGTCGTGGCGGAAGCCGACTTCACCACGCTGCCGGCGGACGTGGTCGACGTCCTCTTCGACAACCGTTTCCAGATCATCTCCGACGACTCGCACCTGCCGCACAACAACACGGTCCGCACGCCGGAGGATCAGCGGATCTTCGACAACATCTCACGGCTGATCAACGGTCTCGGCCGGGTCCCGGTGCTCTTCGGGTCCCGGACCGATCCCCTGCTGTGCTTCGACGCCACGCACATGTCGGCGCCCGAGGACGATCCCGAGGCGGTACGGGCGTTCGCCGCGGCGCACGAGCTGCTGACCCACGGCACCCGTCCCCGCGCCCTGGACGCCGGCACGTTCGTCTTCCTCAACAACCACCGTGTCGTACACGGCCGCAGTTCCTTCACCGCGCGCTACGACGGCACGGACCGCTGGCTCAAGCGTGTCAACGTCACCCACGACCTGCGCAAGTCGCGCGGTCTGCGGCGCTCCGTCGGTGCCCGGCTCATCGGCTGAGGCGGGGGGCCGGGCGTCGGCGCGCCCGGCCCCGGCGTCACGCCCGGGGCACCGTGGCGGCGCGGCACACACCGGCCACCGTGGGCTCGTCGAAGAAGTCGTCCAGCTCCACCTGCACGCCGAGCCGGTTCTCCAGCTCGATGACGAGGAGCGCGGCGGCGAGGCTGTGCCCGCCCAGCTCGAAGAAGTCGTCCTCCGGGCCCACCGAGGACACGCCGAGCACCTCGGCGAACAGTTCCGTGACCTGGGTGGTGAGGCCGCCGCCGGCCTGCTTCCCGGGCGTGGGCACGGCCGGTGCGGGTGCGCCGGGCGCGGCGGTGGCCCCCAGCAGTTCTCCGGCCCGGCTCGCCAGGGCGGCCCGGTCCACCTTGCCGTTGCGGGTGAGCGGCATGTCCTCGAGCCGCTCGACCCGGCTGGGCACCATGTGACCTGGCAGGACGCGGCGGACCTCGGCGCGTACCCCGTCCGGGTCGGCGTCGCCGGTCAGGAAGGCGACGAGCACCAGCGAGCCGTCGGCGCCGGGGGCGGCCAGGGCGACGGCGGAGGCGACGCCCGGCAGGGAGCAGAGTCCCGCTTCCACGTCGCCGAGTTCCACACGGTTGCCGCGGATCTTGACCTGGCTGTCGCCACGGCCGAGGAACTCCACGCCGGCGGGCGTCCACCAGCCGCGGTCCCCCGTGCGGTAGCGCCGGCCGCCGGGCAGCTCGGCCGCCTCGGTGAAGAGCCGCTCGGTCAGATCGGGATCGTTCACGTAGCCGTCGGCCAGGCCGGGGCCGGCCAGATGGATCTCTCCGGGGAACCCGGGCGGCAGCCGGCGGCCCCGCTCGTCGAGCACCTCCAGGACGGTGGTGTCGATGGGCCGGCCCACGGGGAAGCCGTGCCGGGGCTGCTCGGCGCAGTCGTAGGCGGTCGCGCCGACCGAGTTCTCCGTCGGGCCGTACTCGTTGACCAGCCGGACGCCGGGCAGCCGCTGGAAGTGGCGGGCGACGAGTTCGGCGGGGCACGCCTCGCCGGCCACGGTGACCAGGCGCAGCGAGCCCGGTGCGGCCAGCGCGTCGAGCAGGACGCGGTACAGCGACGGCACCAGGGTGATGTGCGTGGCGCGGTGAGTGCTGACCAGGTCCCCGACACGCTGCGGCACCAGCCGGTCGGACTCCGGCAGGAGCAGCAGGGTGCCGCCGGCGCCGAGGACGGAGAACAGGTCGGAGACGGAGCTGTCGAACGAGAACGAGGGCACCTGGACGAGCCGGGTTCCGGCGTCCAGTTCGTGGTAGCGCCGCTTCCAGGACAGGTATCCGGCGATGGCGGAGTGCCGGACCGCGACGCCCTTGGGGGTGCCGGTGGAGCCGGAGGTGTAGATGACGTAGGCGGGGTCGTCCGGACCGGGGAGGGCGGGCAGGGCCGGTCCCCGCGTGCCGGTCTCCGTCGTCCCGGCGAGCGCGTCGGCCGTCAGCACGGGCACCGGGCTTCCGGTGAGCAGCTCGGTGTCGTCGCTCACCACGGCCGCGCAGGCCGCGTCGTCGAGGACGAACCGGAGGCGTTCGGCGGGGAGTCCGGGGTCCAGTGGTACGTAGGCCGCGGCGGCGCGCAGGACGCCGAGGATGACGGCCACGGCGTTCGGGCTCTTGGGCAGCGCGGTCGCCACCCGGTCACCGGGCCGCACTCCGGCCGTGGCGAGCCGGCGGGCCACCGCCTCGGCCCGGGCCGCGAGTTCGGCGTAGGTGAGGCGCTGGTCGCCGTCCACCACGGCGACGGCGTCCGGTGTCGCGCGCACCCGGTCCATGAAGGGCCCCAGCAGGGTGTCCGGTGTGGGCTCCGGCTTGAAACCGGCGCGTTCCCAGCGGGCCACCTCGGCACCGTCCTCGGGTGCCGTCGGCTCGACGGCGGCGCAGGCGGTGCCGGGCTCGGCGAAGGCGGCCAGCACGGTCACCAGGGAGCGGAGCACCACCGCGGCCCACCAGGCGTCCAGGCGCCCGGTGTCGAAGCCGGCGTGCAGCGTGCGGCCGCCGTCCGGTGCCTCGCGCAGGCTCACCACGAGGGCGGTGCCGGCGTGCGGCGCGGGCGGCAGCCGGTCGGAACGCACGAGAAGGGAGAAGGGCAGGCCTGGGTCGTCGGCGGCCACGGTGTCCGCCCCCCGCAGCGCGGTGTCGACGGCGAGCACCAGGTCCCGCAGGGGTGCGTCCTCGGGGGTGGTGACGGCGCAGACGGTCGTGCCCCGTGGTCCGGCCACGGCGAGCACGGGTTCGGGCGCGTCCTCCGCCGCGCGCAGGACCAGCGCGGCGGCGGCGGTGAGGACGACGAGTTCCTCCAGGGGGCGTTCTCCGGCCACCCGGCGCAGGCCCTCGCGGGCGGCGGGCGTCAGCTTCTCGGTGAGTTCGCCGCGTCCGCTGTGCCCGGCTTCGGTGAGCCTGGCCCGCAGGGGTGTCGGAGTCGGCGCCGCGGTGGGGCGGGGTACGTTTTCGAAGCTCATGACGGGTCCTCAAGGGGATCGGGGCCGGGCCCCGCACGGCGCGGGTTTCGCCTCGCAGGCCCACGTGGCCGCGGCTGTCTCCGAGGCTCGGAACGGTCTTGTGCCTGGCATACGGAATCGGACAGGGTGTTTACGTGCCGGGGATTCCGGCAGGAGGAGGAACGGGGGCCGCCTTGTGAGGCGCACCACGCGGAAGCGCGCCGTTTTCACCGGCCGGGTGCGGCGGCCGGACGCGCCCGGAGCACCGGACGGGCGGCCGCGGGACAGTTCCCGGAAAGGCCCCTCGAGGAACTCGATATGCACCCGTACCCGGAGACGGGCGGTTTCTCATTTCGCCGCCGGCTTCCCGGCGGGGAGTTCTGCGGGAGTTCACGTCAGCTTCCGGGAATGACACCGAGAAAGACGAACAGGAGCTGCTCTATTACTTGTCGGGCGGGCCTGGAACGACTTTCCCATTGTGCCGTCCCCTACTTCCCGAACCCGGAAGGAGTCATCGTCTTCGCAGGTCAGAAGCCCCGAGACCGGCACATCTGGCATTCGATCGGCCTGTGTCCCGGTCATCACCACAGCTCCGGTATTACACTCACGAGTGCCGCCGAACTCGACATACCGCACCGCCCCCGCATGTCGGACTTTCCGCGTTTGCCCCCTCCCGTATCACCAGGTGTTCGGACAACGAGCATAGCAGCGGAACGGATCTTGACACAGCCCCTGTTCCGCCCCGCGACCCCTCGTCAGATTTTCCTGGAAAACGCTTGGCTGACACTCGTCACTATGGCACGCTCGGACGGAGAAGGTCACGAGCTTCGCCCTACGAGGGGCAGGGAGCGCGGAATCCCGGGCTCTCGCCTTCGTTTCCTCGTCCCGCGCGGGCCGACCACCCGCAGGAATGACGAAAGGACCGCACGTCCATGACGCCCGCAATCGAGGCATTCTCTCCACTCGGCCGGGACGACCGCTTCACCGGGAGCCGGACGCCCGCCCCCGAAGGCCTCGACGCACGGTGGACGGCGAGGCATGCCGCGCCCGGGCGGAACACGGCGTCCGCGTCCTGTCGCCGCACCGGTCCGCGGACATCCGGCCTGACGCCGGGCGCGAGACCGTGCCCGCCGGCCCGGTGAGCGCCCCCTCGGCAAGGGGCTCCCGCCCGGACGTACGGTCCCGCTCGTCGGCGCCCGCGGTGCCGGCGGGTCCTCGCTGACGCCACACCCGTACCTGCACAACCGCACGCCCCGCGGCAGACCCCGGTGGCGGTCGCCGCCCGGGAGGGACACGGATCCCGTGCGAGCCGCGCCGGCCGGGCCGCGACAGCACAGCCGGACCGCCGCCCGGGAGAACCGGCGCGTCCGCGCCCGCCGTCGTGTGTGCTGAGCCGCCGTCCCGCCGCCGAACCCGCGTCACGGTGCTGGTGGTTGCCGGCACCGGACCCACGGGCCCGCTCCCGGCCGGCCACGCCGTCCCCGCCCCGGCCCCGGCCCGAGTAGCCGTCCTGATGGTCCGCAGGCGCGGGCCGCCGTGCCGGCCGCCCCCGCTGCCACCGGCAGTGCCGCAATCGGCGTACCCCGCCCGCGTTCCCGGCGGCCGGGGCGCCCCTGGCAGAGGAGATCCTGATGACCGTTGCCGATGGCCGAGCACGGGTGACCGTCGCGCTCGGCGACGAGACCAGTGCCGCGCTGCGCGCGCTGTGCGCCTCGGTGGGCGCGGAGGTGCCGACGGCGGTCCCCGCGCTGCTGCGTGTCCTGCTGCACCGGCTGACCCCGGACACGGCCGTCCCCGTCCGGGCCGTACTGCCCGGCGGCGAGGTGCCCCTGGGCACGCCCCTCGACGCGGACGCCGGCTTCCGGGCCTGCCTGCGGGCCGAGCAGCGGGCCGTCGAGGCCGCCGTCGGACGCGCGGCCCTGTCCGGCACCGCCTTCACGGCGGACGGACTCGGCCGGCAGGCCGTCCTCACCGGCCGGCTGGACCCGGACGCGGGACGCATCGCGGTGACCGTGCGCAGCGACACGGCCGACGCCCGCGCCGCCCGGCGCACCGCGGGCCGGCTCGCCGGACTGGCCGCGGAGGTGTGCGCCGCGCCGGACACCCCGGTGCGTCTGCTCCCCGTGCTGCCGGCAGGCCGGCGGGACGACCTGCTCGCGCTCGGCACCGGCCCGCACCAGAACCTCCCGGCCGAGCGCACCGTCCTCGACCTGTTCGCCGAGCAGGTCGTCGCGCGGCCCGACGCCACCGCCGTCATCTGCGGTGACCGTGCCTACGGTTACGCGGAACTGGACGGCATGGCCGACCGGCTGGCAGCGCGGCTGGCAGCGGCGGCACCGACCGGGCCCGAGCGGGTCGTCGCCCTGCTGTGCGCGCGCACCGAGTGGATGCTGGTGTCCCTGCTCGCCATCCTCAAGACCGGTTCCGCCTTCCTGCCGTTGGACCCGGAACAGCCCGAACTCCGGGTGCGCGAGCTCCTCTCCGACAGCGGGGCCACAGCGGTGCTCGCCGACGCCACCCGGGCCGAGCCGCTGTCCGGCGCACCGCAGCCGGTCGTGGTCCTCGGCCGGGACACCGCCACCGGAGGGGCCCGGCCGCGGTTCCCCGCGGCGGGCCCAGAGGATCTGGCGTACGTCGTCTACACCTCCGGCTCCACCGGCTCCCCCAAGGGAGTCATGGTCGAGCACCTGGGCATCCTCAACACGGTCCGCTACCGCATCGACCACTACGGCCTCGGCCCGCACTCCCGAGTCCTCCAGGTCGACCCGGTGCACGCCGACGCGGGCATCTCCGACGTACTGTCCGCGCTCTGCTCCGGGGCGCCCCTGGTGGTCCTGGAGCGGGAGCAGCTCATCGACCCCGACGAGGTCGCCGCCGTCATCCGGCGCGAGAACGTGACCCATGTGCAGACCGTGCCCAGCCTGTACCAGCTGATCCTGGACTACGCCGGGGACCGGCTGCCGTCCCTGCGCCAGGTCGTCCTGGGCGGCGAGCGGCTCACCGCGGCCCTGGCGGACCGGCACCATCAGCTGCTGCCCGACGCCGAGTTGTTCAACGAGTACGGCCCTTCCGAGGACAGTGTCGCCACCACCCTCGTCCGGGTGCGGGCCGGTGGCGGGGAGCCGCCCGTGGGCCGGCCGTTCCCCAACAAGACGGTGGACCTGCTCGACGAACACGGCGAACTGGTGCCGTTCGGCGCCCCGGGGGAGATCTGCGTCGGAGGCATCGGGCTGGCCCGCGGCTACCTCGGCGACGAGCGCAGGACCGGGGAACGGTTCGTGGCGAACCCGGTGCGCGCCGGCCGGCGGATGTACCGCACCGGCGACCTGGGGCGGTGGCTGCCCGACGGAAACCTTCTCTGCCTGGGCCGCATCGACGACCAGGTGCAGATCCGCGGCCACCGGGTGGAGCCCGGGGAGGTCACCGAGACACTGGCCGGAGCGCCCGGAGTACGCGGCGCGGCCGTCGTGGCGGTGCCGGGCACCGCCGGGGACGGCGCCCACCGCCTCGTCGCCTATGTCGTGGGCGACGGCGAGCCCGCCCGGCTGCGGGCGTACCTCGCCGGCCGGCTGCCCGCCCACATGGTCCCCGACGCCTACGTCACGGTGCCGGCACTCCCGGTCACCTCCATCGGCAAGCTGGACCGCTCCGCGCTGCCCGCCCCGCCCGAACCCGGGGAGAGCGCCGGCGGGACGCCGGAGACCGGGATGACCGCGGCCGAACTCCGCGTGGCCGGCGTGTGGTCGACGGTGCTGGGCCACCCCGTGCACCGGCTGGACGCCGACCTGTTCGCGCTGGGCGGCCACAGCCTCACCGCGGCGCGCATCGCCAAGGAGCTGGGCGTGGCGGTCAGTACGGTGTTCGCCCGCCCGACGGTACGCCGGCTGGCGGAGGTGCTCCCGGACAGCGCGCCGGAGCCGGCGGTGTCCCCGGCCCCTGGCCCGGCCCCGGCCGTCGAGGGTGCCTTCCCCCTGTCCCGGGCACAGCGAAGGGTCTGGCTGACCTCGCGCCGCACCCACGCGGACCGGTTCGTCATCGCGGACCTCGTCCGCACGGGCCGCTCCCTCTCCCCCGACACGCTGCGCACGGCGCTCACGGCCGTCGTCGAGCGCCAGGAACTGCTGCGGGCGCAGGTGCTGCCCTCCGGGGCGACCGCCGGGCTGACCGTCCTGGACCGGCTCCCCGGGGGCGTGCCGCTGCGCGTGACCGAGCTGCCGGACGCCGAGCCCGACGGACCGGCCGTCCGCGAGGCCCTGCGCCGCGCCCGCGCCGTGACCTTCGACCTGGAGCGGGCCCCGCTGTTCGAGGTGTGCCTGATCAAGGGCCCGGCCGGCGGCGACCTGCTCACGGTCAGCGCCCACCATCTGATCTACGACGGCGCCAGTGTGAACGTGCTCCTCGACGACCTTTTCGCCGCGTACGACGCGGTGGAGCGGCACGGCGGTGACCGACGGCCCGTACCGGGCTACCAGTACCGCGACTGGGCCGCCGAGGAACAGGCCTGGCTCGACTCGCAGGAGGCCGCGCGGCAGGAGGCGTTCTGGCGGGAGCGGCTGGCGGGGGTGCGGCCCGCCCCCGACCTGGTGGACGCCACGCGCCGGGGCAGGCGCCGGGGACTCGCCGGACTCGCGCGGCGCACGCTCCCGGCCGAGGCGGTCCAGGGCTCCCCGGCGACGCCGTACGCCGTCGTGGTGACCGCGTTCACCGCTCTGCTCCACCGGGCGACCGGGGCGACGGATCTGGTGCTGGGCTTCCCCGCGAGCCTGCGGGACGGCCCGGCCGCCGACGCGCTGGTCGGCTACTTCGCCAACGCGGTGCCGCTGCGCCTTCAGTTCGGGCCGCGGGACGGTCTGGGCGAGCTGCTGGAGCATGTGGGCACGCGCGTCGTGGAGGCGTACGAGCACGCCCGGCTGCCCTTCGACGCCCTGGTCGAGCGCCTCGGCATCGGTGCGCGGCCCGGTCGCAGCGTCCTGCTCGACTGGGGCGTCAGCTGGGAGAACGCGTCCGTCGGCGGTCCGTCCTGGCAGGTCGAGGACGTCCTGGCCGACGACCTGCCCGCCGACAGCGACCTGTGGCTGTACGCGAGTGTCCGCGGCGACCTGTTGCACCTGGACCTGACCTACGACCGGCAGCTGGTGACCCAGGACGAGGCGGCGGGCTTCGCGGACGATCTGGTGGGGCTGGTGTCCGCCGTGGTGAGCGAACCGCGGACGCCGGTGGGCGAGGCCCGGAGCCTGCCGGCGGAGGAGGAGGACGTATGGGGCGCGACGTCCTACGACTTCTGACCCCCCGGCCCGCCCGGGGGGCCGGGGACCGGACCGCCCGGTCCGGGTGGGGGGGGGGGGGGCCGGGGGGGGGGGCCCCCCCCCGCCCGGGGCGGGGGGGGGGGGGGGGGGGGGGCCCACCCGGGGCGCCCCGCCGGCCCGCGCCCCCGGCCCGCGCGTTGG
>NZ_JBIBVY010000003.1:338366-492993 GCF_043080665.1 Streptomyces sp. NPDC014991 | reverse complement strand
GTTGGGGGCCGCCCCCCCCTACCACTCCCCCCCCCCCCCCCCGCGGGGGGGGCGGGCCCCCGCCCCCCCGGGGGGGGGGGCCGCCCCGGGGCCGCCCCCCGCCACCGTGAGGACCGGTCAGACCAGGGCCCGGCGGTGCGGCGCGAAACGCCGTCCGCCGGCCAGGCGCAGGTCGGCGAGCACGTTGATGCGGCGCAGCCAGCGGTCGGTGCCGTCGTAGCGCGCGGCGAACGGCCGCCGCCCGTGGACGGCCCGCTTGTTGTCCACGATGAGCAGCTCACCGGGGCCGACCACGACGTCCCGCAGCCCGGCGTCGATGGCCGCGGTCACCGCGTCGAGCGCCTCGAGCGCCTCGCTGTCCAGGGAGCGTGGCATGAAGGCCGGATCGATGCGGATGTAGGGAGCCTCGCGGTCGC
Source organism: Streptomyces sp. NPDC014991 (assembly GCF_043080665.1). Taxonomy (NCBI): domain Bacteria; kingdom Bacillati; phylum Actinomycetota; class Actinomycetes; order Kitasatosporales; family Streptomycetaceae; genus Streptomyces; species Streptomyces sp. NPDC014991. Next base: position 492,577 of record NZ_JBIBVY010000003.1, on the reverse strand, counting down.
CGGAGAGGACCGCCGTGCGGCGCGGCGCCGTCTGCTGGTCGGCGATGTCGCGGAACGCCTCGGCGACCCAACTGTCCTCGTCCAGGCCGGTGGTCCTGCTGTTGAAGGCGGCGGTGTGCGACTCGTCCGGCAGGATGACGAAGCGTTCCTGGAAGAGCACCTCCCGCACCCGGTCCTCCAGTTCGATGTCCTGGACGGTGGCGAAGGTGGTCGGCACCCGGTCGTGGTTGCGGATCCCCGCCAGCAAAATCCAGTCGGCGCGCAGCGGGTGGAAGGCGTCCTCGTTGTGCCACTCCAGGGTGGTGGTGGAGCTGGAGCCGAGCTGTTCCGCCTCGTGTCCCTTGATCGGGAACAGGTCGAGCACCAGACGGCCCCGCTGCTGGGTCACGAAGGAGACCGGGTCGCCGAGCAGCGAGCCGATCAGGAGCAGCAGGGCGGTGGCCCGTTCGGCCTCTTCGCTGACCGGTTCGTGCAGGTAGTCGGTGGGGGTGGGCCCGGCCAGGGCCTCGGACACGGGCAGGTTGGCGAGGACGAGACCGCCGTAGGGACGTCCGGTGAGCCGGAAGTCGACGAGATGGGACCGGATGCGCAGGGGTATCTCGTGGGCGAGCAGGGCGAGTTCGTCGAGCCGTCGGTCGAGCGGCTGTTCGTGGCTGCCCTCCAGCGCCGCCTCCGCCAGGTCCCGCAGGGCGGTGTGCTCCGCGTCCGTCAGTTCCAGGCAGGGCATGCGGTCGTCGGCACGCAGCGGGAGTTCCGCGACGGGAAGAGCTCCTCTGAAGTTCATGAGGTGTGCTTTCCTTTTCTGTACTCAGGCTTTATTCGGGACAGACGGACCCTCATGAGAGATATCGGACACATAGCGGTCCGGACGGGGGTAAACCTTTTCCGGCCTAAAAAACAGGGAAATTCGGGGTGCTCCCGATATCCTCGATCGACGTTCCGAGAACGCCACGGAGAGCCCCCTTCCCCCGATTCCGTCCACCGACTCTCGATCCCCGCGTCGCCGGAAAAGACTGGGTCAAAGCCTAGTCTCACCAGACACTTCGACCCAGCAACCGGCAATGTGAGCCGCGTCACTTCGCGTCCCGTGCATTTCCCGCAACTCTGCGGATAACCAAACCCTCCGAAGCATCCCCGGGCATTCTCGCGCGCCTCGGGGTTACCGGTTCGATTTCCTGACACGCATCTTCTCCTGTCCTTTCCAAGCCGAGGAGTCACCGTTGTCGAAAGGCCCTGACCCTACCCCTGGACCGACGCGCTCCTCACCCGGAACCGCATCTTTCGGCCACGCGGCGGAAAGAGACTCCGCGGCAGTGCGGGCCCACTGGCTCGCGATGCTCCAGGGCATCCGGCGGGAGCCCCTGCTCGAGCCGGGCGGCGCGACCGCGCCGGTGCCGGAGGCCGCGTTCGTGCCGGCCGGTCCGGCCGCGGCACTGCGGCGCATCGCGGGCGACGATCCGGTCGGCCTGCACCTGCTGCTGTTCGCCGCCACACGGCTGTGCCTGACCGCCTTCGGCGCGGCCGGGGACCTGGCCGTGCTGAGCCCCTCGCCGGCCGACCCGGACGCCGAACTCGCCCTGCGGACACCGCTCGGCCCGACGACGCCGATGACCGAGTTCCTCACCTCTGCCCACGCCGACCTGCTCGCCGCGACCCCGTTCGCCTGGCGGCACCGTGGATCGCTGGCCGCGCAACTCGAGGCGGCGGGTGCGGCGGAGAGCGACGCCCTGTCCCAACTGGCCGTACGGTGGCAGGTGTCCGGGGAGACCGACGGACCGGCGCGCGCCGGGGTCGAGGTGCGCGGACGGCTGGAGGAGGACGGCACCCTGCGGGTGGAGGCCGTGTCCGCGCACGGGCGGGTGCCGGTGGCCGTGACAGGCCTGCCACGGTGTGTCGCCGCCGCGCTGAGCGACCTCGGCCGCGATCCGCGGCGCCCCGCCGGACAGGTGGACGTGCTCGGACCGGACCAGCGTGCCGAGCTGGAGCGCTGGAGCGGGCTGCCCCTGCCGGCCGCCTGTCCCGCCCTGTCGCTCCTGGACCTGGTCGACGCGACGGCCGCGCGCAGCGGGGACCGGACCGCCGTCGTCGACGGTGCCACCCGTCTGACGTACGACGACCTGATGCGGCAGGCGGCGCTCCTGGCCGGTGAACTGCGCGCCGAGCACGGCGTCGGCCCCGGCGACCGGGTCGCCGTACTGCTGCCGCGCGGCGCGGGCCTCGTCGTGGCCGTGCTGGCCGTCCTGCGGGCGGGCGCCGCCTATGTTCCCGTCGATCCCGGCCATCCGGAACAGCGCATCAGCCACCTCCTCCGGCTGAGCGAGGCCAAGCTCCTGATCGGCGACCGGCCCCCCGCCGACTGCGCCCTGCCGGCCGTTCCCTCGGTCCGGGTCCTCGGGGACCGGCCGGCCGCCGCGGCCGGCCCGTCGCCCACACCGCGGGTACGGCCCGAGGACGAGGCCGTGGTGTTCTTCACCTCGGGGTCCACCGGGCTGCCGCGCCCGGTGAGCATCCGGCACGACCAGCTGCGCCACAAGGTCGTCACCTCCGCGGAGCAGCTCGGCATCGACGCCGGCGTCCGGACCGCCCTGCTGTCCGCGCTCACCTCGGACGCGACGGCGTACCAGATCTTCGTGACGCTCGGCGTCGGCGGCACCCTGGTCGCGATGGGAGCACCCGACGAACTGGACCCCGTCACCTTCTGGGAGCGCGTCCGGACCGAACGGGTCAGCCTCCTCAACTGCGTCCCGGGCCTGCTGTCGGCCATGCTCGAGGCCCTCCCGCCGACGGCCGGGCTGCCCCTGTCCCATCTGATCCTCGGCGGCGACGCCGTGCCGCGCGGCCTGATGGCCCGCACCGCAGGACGGCTGCGCATCGGCACGCTGGTCAACCTCTACGGCCCCTGCGAGGCGACCGTGGAGTGCGCGTCGTACGTGTGCCCCGGCGACCGGGCCGCCGAGCTGATGTCGGTGCCCATCGGCTCCCCCTCCCCGGGTTTCGGCGTGCTGCTGGTGGCGGAGTGGGGCATGCCGGCGCCCGTCGGCGTCCCCGGGGAGATCTATGTCGCCGGTCCCGGCGTGGCGGCCGGCTATCTGAACGCGCCGGAGGCCACGGCGGAGCGCTTCGTCCCGTGCCCGGTCGGCGACGCCGGCCACAGCTTCCGCACGGGTGACCTCGCCCGCTGGAACGCCGACGGCACGCTGGACTTCCTGGGCCGGATCGACAGCCAGGTGCAGCTGCACGGCCAGCGGGTGGAGCCGGGCGAGGTGGAGCAGGCCCTGGTGCGGCTGGCCGGGGTGCGGGAGGCGGTGGTGCTGCCCCGGCCGGCCGGGGCCGACTCGGTGACACTGGCCGCCTGGTACACGGCCGACACCGTGGTCGAACCGGCCGTCGTACGCTCCCGGCTGGCCGAGGGACTGCCCGCGCACATGGTCCCCCGCCTCCTCACCCAGCTGCCGGCACTCCCCCGGACACCGCACGGGAAGATCGACCGGGCCGCGCTCGCGGCCTCGCCCGATCCCCGGGCCACCGAGGTCTGGGCGACGTACGACGACGCCTCACGGACGGTCGCCGGCGCCTGGGAGAGCGTGTTCGGGCAGCCTCCCCGCTCCGCCGACGAGGACTTCTTCGAGGCCGGCGGCCACAGTCTCACCGCCGCCCAGCTGGTCAGCGCCCTGTGCGCCGCGGAACCGGAGTGCGGGGTCGCCGTACGGCAGATCTTCACCGCACGGACCCCGGGGGCGCTGGCCGAAGCCGTACGGCAGGGCCTGGACGACGCACGGCCGTCTCCCGCCGCGCGGGCCACCGCGCCCGCTGCCACTCCTGTGCCGCCGGCTCCCGGGGAGCCGCTGCCGGCCACGATCGAGGCGAGCAACGCGCAGCGGCGCATGTGGCTGCTGGAGGCGCTGGACGAGGGCGAGTCGCGTGCCCACAACATGGTGGAGGGTTACGAGCTGGACCGTCCGCTGTCCGAGGAGGCGCTGCGCGCCGGGGTGCGCGCGGTGGTGCTCCGGCACGAGTCGCTGCGCACCACGTTCGACCTGCCCTCGGACGGCTCGGGCGCGGAACTGCGGCAGGTCGTGCACGAGGCCGGTGACCTGGACCTCGCTCCGCTGGTCCAGACGGTCGCGCCCGAGTGCTTCGAGGCCGCGCTCGCCCGGGCGCGGGACGAGGAGACCAGGTGGCGTTTCGACCTGGCCACGGGCCCGCTGTTCCGGCTGCGGTACCTGAGCGCCGAGGGCCACCGGCCGGTGCTGCTGTTCAACGTCCACCACTGCGTGAACGACGGCTGGTCGTACACCGTGCTGGTGCGCGATCTGCTGACGGCGGCCGGCGCCGCCGAGGCGGGGCGGCCCGCCGTGCTGCCCCCGCTGCCGGGCTACCGCGCGCACACGCGGGCGCTGGCGGACCGGCTGACCACAAGGAACGGGGCGGCGCACTCGGTGTACTGGCGGCAGACGCTCGGCGATCTGCCCCCGCTCCCCCCGCTGCCCGCCGACCACGCGCCGGGCGCCGTCCGCGACAGCGCGGGCGGCCAGGCCCGCGTGCCCCTGGACGAGGAGCTGACGGGCCGGCTGCGCGCGGTGGCCGTGCGGGCCTCGGCCACACCGTTCATGGTGTGCGTGGCGGCGGCCCGCGTGCTGCTGCACCGGCTGACGGGCCTCGCGGACCTGCCGCTCGGCACGGTGGTGGCCGGCCGCTCGGCGCCCGGACTGGCGGAGGAGGTCGGCCTGTTCGCCAACACGGTCGTCCTGCGCACCGCGCTGGATCCGGCGGACTCCTTCGCCGGCCTGCTGGAGCGGGTCCGCCGGACGGCCCTGGACGTCCAGGAGCACGAGGAGTACCCGTTCGACCGGATCGTGGAGGACCTCGCGCTGCCGCGGACGGCGGGCCGCAACCCGCTGTTCGACGTGCTGGTGGAGACCGTGATGTCGCCGGTCGTCACGGCCGGCGAGGGCGACGGCCGGCGCACGGCCCGGCATCTGGACGAGCCGCCGCAGGTCGGTGACTTCGACCTCTCGTTCGGTTTCCGGTTGCCGGAGCCGGGCACCGCCCGGCCCGCGGAGATCCGTGTCGGCCACCGCCTCGACCGGTTCACGGCGCACAGCGCCGCACGCATCGGCGAGCAGCTGCGGGAGGTCCTGCGGGCCGTCCTGGACGACCCGGACGCGCCACTGGCCGGACTGCCCGCCGCGGCGGCCGGCGCGGGCGGTGGGCCGGCGCGCACCACGACCGACCTCGCCCTGTCGGAGAGCGCCGTACGCGCCCTGGCCCGCATCAGTGGCGGGCGGGCGGCCGAGGAGCTCGTGGTGCTGACCTCCGCGGTGGCGCTGCTGACCGCCGGCCCCGACGGGCCGGGCGAGCTACAGGTGCAGCGGGCGTCGGCGCGCGTCCGCTGCCCGGTGGACGTGGCCATGGCGACCACCCCGGCCGACCTGGTCGTGGCGGTGGACCGGGCGGTCCGGACGGCGGCCCCGGCCCGCGGCCTGCCCACGGTGCTGGTCGCCTCGGAAGCCGTCGCCCCGCCGGCCGGCCGGGTGCCGCTGAGCGTGACCCTGCTCGGGACGGCCCGGACCGGCCGGCGGGTGCTGCGGCTGGAGGCGGACCCGCAGAGAGCGGGGCAGCGCACTGCCCAGGCGCTGCGCCAGGGCCTCGACCAGGCACTGAGCTGCTTCGCCCAGCCCCGGGAACCGTTCCCGGACGGCATCACCGCGCCTGCCGCACCCGTGCTGCACGGCGCCGACAACGGGGGGAACCTGTGAGTCCTGATCTGGCCGTCACCCATCTCGTCGGAGCGTCGGCGGTGATCCTGCTGGCCGCCCACGCGGGCGGGTGGGTGTCCCGCAGACTCGGCCAGCCCACCATCGTGGGCCAGCTGATCGCCGGCATCGCCCTCGGCCCCAGCCTGCTGTCCCAGCTCCCCGACTCCGTCGGGGACACGCTGTTCCCCCAGGCGATAGCGCCGATGCTGACGGGACTGAGCCAGGTCTCCCTGGTGCTGTTCCTGTACGTCGTCGGGTACGAACTCGACCTGAGCCTGTTGCGCGGCAGGTCCCGGACCACGCTGACGGTCGCCGCGGCGGCGTTCGCCGTGCCGATGGCGGTGGGCGCGGGCGCCACGCTGCTGTTCCACGGCACGCTGGAGAAGCTGGGCGTCCCGCACCACATGTCGGTGAGCTCGGTCCTCTTCCTGGCCGTCGCGTTGTCGATCACGGCCGTACCGGTGCTGGTCGTCGTCGTGCGGGAGAACGGGCTGGCCGGGACGGTCCCCGGCGTCATCGCCGTCTCGGCCGCCGGCCTGATCGACGTCGTCGGCTGGGCAGTCCTGCTCGGCACCCTCATGCAGGGCAAGGGCGGCGGATCCGGGATGTCACTGCCGGTCCGCCTGCTCCTGCTCGTGGTCTTCGTCGTCGTGATGGTCTGGCCCGCGCGGCTGCTGCTGAAGCGGTTCCACCGCTTCCCCGGTGTCTCCGCGCAGCCTCGGCTGGCACTGCTGATCGGGTTCGCCTTCACGGCCGCGTGGGCGACCAGCGCGCTCGGCCTGCACGTCATCTTCGGGGCGCTGCTCGCCGGGGTGGTCACGCCGCGGGAGCCCGACGGCACCCTCGATCCGGAGCTGGTGCGCTCGCTGGACAGCGTGGGATCGCTGCTGCTGCCGTTCTTCTTCGTGGTGTCGGGCCGCAGTGTCGCCGTCGGCGCGCTGGGCGGCACCGCGGTGGCCGTACTGGCGGTGACGACGGTGCTCGCCGTCGTCGCCAAAGTGGGTTCGGGCGCGCTGGCGGCGCGTGCCTGCCGGCTGGACAACCGTACGTCGCTGACCATCGGGGTGCTGCTCAGCACCCGCGGGCTCACAGAGCTGATCGCTCTCAACGCCGGTCTGGAGGCGGGGCTGTTGAGCGGGCCGCTCTACACCGTGTTCGTGCTGATGGCGATCGCGACCACGCTGCTGACGCAGCCCTTGCTGATCCTGTGCCGCCGCGTGCGGCCGACGGACGCCGGCCCGCGGTCCTCGGCGGGCCCGGTCTCCGCGGCCGCCCCGGGCGGCCACTGACGGGCCCTGGCGGTACCGGTGCCGCGGTCCGGGTTCCGGCCCGGACCGCGGCATTCGTGTCCGTGTCGGTCTTCCCGGGCGGCGGGCGGCGGCGGTGTGTCTGCCGTGGCGCCGCACGAGAACAGCGGGTTCACCTCCGGGGAGGTGAACCCGCTGCGCGGGGTCCGGGGGCCTACTGCCGGACGGGCGACGAGACCCGGTACAGCCGGCGGAGTTCCTCTTCGAGCTTCTTGACCTCGTCCAGCCGGGGCCGGCTCTTCGGTGCGAACAGGCCGTCCTTCTCCCAGCGGTCCGGGTCCAGGCTCAGCGCCGACACGTTCAGCCAGCCACGGGAGCGGACGGCGTCGAGGTGCTCGGGCAGCGCGTCCTCCAGGGCCAGATAGAACAGGACATGAGCCAGTTCCTCGATGCGGTCGATGCCGTCGCGGATGCTCACCAGCACCTGGCCGAAGGCCGGCGTCTCGGTGTCGTCGGCGGGCAGGTTCTGCACGAAGAGCCGGGCGAGGGTCGGCAGGTCGTCGAAGTAGTCGATGTAGTCGAACTCGAAGACGCCCCGGTAGCTCTTCGACCATGCCTTGAGCAGGTTCATGATGGCGCCCTGGGTGGCCACCACGGGGGCGCCGAGCGCGCTGAGCGTCGTACTCGCGGACTCGTCCAGGTACGTCTTGCCGTAGAACTGCGGGTCGGAGAACGCCCACCCCACGTAGTAGTCCCAGATCGTCTTCAGGGACATGATCACCGGGTTGTCGTGGAAGGCGTACGAGCCCTGGATGTTCTGGGTGAGTCCCTCGGCCAGGGACAGGAACCACCGGTTGGCGTAGCGGACGAAGTCCGCCTGGAAGGACCCCGCCCGGTCCCGGCCGATCATCTCGGTCACGAACCCGTTGGCGTAGCCGATCAGGTTCGAGCCCACCGAGTAGTACGGGTCCGCGAAGACCGCGGCGTCGCCGACGCACGCCCACCGGTCGTGGGAGAACACCTGATGGGAGGAGTGGCTGTAGTTCTTCAGGACCCGGAAGTCGAGTACCGGCAGTTCGCGGATGGCGGGGTCGAAGCCGGGGACGCGGTCGACCACGAAGTCGATGGCCTTCTCGATCCGGTTGTACTTGGTGACCGGATGGAGTTCGTCGCTCACGACGATGCCGACACTGGTGTGGTTCGGGGCCAGCGGGATGGCCCACACCCAGCCGCCCTCGAACATGTAGTGGTTGGTGGAATGCCATCGGGGCTCGTCCGCGCGGTCGTGCCAGGCCGTCTTGTCCGGCGCCACCAGCTCGTCGGTGTCCAGGCGTCCTTCGAGCCGGAACCAGACGGAGTTGTGCGGCTTGGGATACCGCTTGGTGAGCCCCAGCTTGCGCTGGAGCAGCCGGTGCCGGCCGGTGGCGTCGACGACCCAGCGGCAGGTGACGGTGGTCGTCTCCGTGCTGCCCTCGTCGTCGCTCTGGTACGTCACCCGGTGCGGGGCGTCCTGCTCGCCCAGCTCGATGTCCAGAACGCGTACGCCCTGGGTGAGTTGGGCCCCGGCGCCGGCCGCGACCACCCGCAGGTGCTCCTCCAGGGAGCCACGGTTGAGCTGGTAGGACTTCGCCGGCAGGAACCGCTTGACGCCGAACTCGGACTCCAGGTGGAAGTCGGGGCGGTCGCCGTAGAAGTAGCGCAGACCGAGCTTCTCCAGCTGGTGTTCCTCGAGGTAGTCCCGTATGCCGACGACCGCGGCGAAGTAGTGCGCGCCCACCTCGACCGTCGATTCGCCCACCTTGAACGCGGACAGGGGAATGGGCGAACGCTCGCGTTCGCACACGAGGACGCTGAGCGTGGGACAGGCGTCCTTGAGCTGCTTGGCGAGGCAGAGCCCGGCCAGGCCACCGCCCGCGATGACCACGTCGTGGTCGACGCCCGTGAACTCCGTGACCATGGAATCAGTACCGCCCTGTCCGCTCAAGGTTTACCCACTTCGCTGTTCTGCCGGCTCTCGATGACGAGAGCCAGGCTCCGAATGGTTCTGCCCGTATAGGGATCCGAGTTGTCCAGCTGGACCCCCAGGCTCTCCTCCACGTCGGCGACGAGGTCCATCACGCTGAGGGAGTCCCCGCCGAGTTCGAAGAAGTCGTCGTCCAGGCCCACTCCGAGAGGCGCGAAGATCTTCCGCCAGATCGCGAGGAGTGCGGATTCGACGGGTGACGCCGGCTCGGGCGCCGGGCCTGCCGGAGAGGTCGCGTCGGCGTACAGCGCGGCGAGGGCCGCTTCGTCCACCTTGCCGTGCGCGGTGACGGGCACGGCGTCGACCGGGATGATCGCCGACGGGACCATGTAGTCCGGCAGGCTCTCCCGCGCCGTCGCCCGCAGCCGTTCGACGTCGCTCGCCGTGGGGCCGACGACGAAGGCGATCAGGCGGGGCGTCGCCGAGGTGACGTCGCGGCGCAGCAGGACGACGTGGTCGACCGAGTCGTCCTTCGTGAGGGCCTCGGCCACGTCACCCAGCTCGACGCGCCGGCCCCGGATCTTCACCTGCTGGTCCCTGCGCTCCACGAACTGGAGATTTCCGTCCTCGTGCACCCGGACGATGTCACCGGTCCGGTAGACGCGCTTTCCGCCGAAAAGCGGTGACGAGGGGACGAAGAAGCTTTTCTCGCTCAGTTCCGGATCACCCAGGTAGCCGCGGGCCAGGCGGGCTCCGGCAAGATACAGTTCGCCCGTGCCACCCGGTTCCACCGGCTCTCCGTCCTCACCCACCACGAAAGCGTCGGTGTGGTCGATGGGCTTTCCGATGAGCACGTGCGGTTCCGAGGCGTCGAGCGGGTGGACCGTGGAGCACACGGAATTCTCGGAGGGGCCGTATTCGTTGAGGAGTTTCACGTCGGGAAGCCGGGAGAAATGTTCACGGACGAGGCTGGAGGTGAACCATTCCCCGGCGATCGTGATGCTCCGCAGCGCCTTGGTCGATGGTGCGCCCATGCCGGCGAGGAGGCGGCTGTAGAGCGCCGGGGTGATGAGGAAGTGCGAGACCTCCCGCCGTTCCATCAGGCCGACGAGATAGCGCCGGTCCGTGATGCGGTCCCGGGCGGGCAGCAGGAGTCGCGCTCCGGAGGTGAGGGCACAGAAGGTGTCGGCCACGGAGCTGTCGAACGAGGGCCGCGGCATGGCGAGCGTCGTGTCGTGCGGTCCGAACCCGTAGTAGGAGTTGCGCCAGGTCAGCGTCTTGACGATGGCGTGGTGCTCGACAGCTGTCGCCTTGGGTGTCCCGGTCGTGCCCGAGGTGTGGATCACGTACGCGAGGTCCGTGGGCGTCGACAGCGGTGCCGGGTCGGTGTCCGGGGTGTCGAGGGTGGCGCTCATCACGTCCGTCACGAAGAGCGCGCCGTCGAAGAACGCGGCACCCGCCGCGGCGGAGGACTCGACGAGCAGCGCCCGGGGCGACGTGTTCTCGATGATGCGGTGCGTCACGGCCGGCGGGTTGTCCGGATCCAGCGCGACATAGGCGCCGCCGGCCTTGAGTGCGGCGAGCATGCCGATGACCACGCTCGGCGGATGCCGTACGAGAATGGCCACCCGGTCGTCCGGGGCGACTCCGGCGGTGTCGCGCAGGTAGTGCGCCAGCTTGTTGGCTCTGCGGTTCAGTTCGCCGTAGCTGATGCATTCGCCCTCGTACTCCAGGGCGATATTATCGGGAGCTTTTCGGACGCTTTCCTCGAAAAACTGGTGCAGGGTCCCCGGTTTGTCGGGTGCTATCGCCACATGTTCCCCCTGTGCGAATACCGTGAATCCTCGACCTCGGCAGCTTATCCGTCGTCAATCGAACACTCAAGGGGGACTTCTCTGCATTGCGCGTCCGCCGGGGCGGATGAACCGGGCCATTCCCCTGATGACCGAACTAGACATCGAGCGCGCCGGCGAGCGCGCTGATCGTCGCGGTCGTCGAGTTCTGCGGGAAGAAGTGCCCGCCGGGTACCGCCGCGAGCCGGAAGGGGCCGGCGCACAGCGCGCGCCACGTGGCCGCCACGTCGGCCGTCACGTCGGGATCCTCGTCCCCGTACAGCGCGGTGACGGGTGTGGTCAGGCGTGGTCCGTCGAGCGGTGGGCGGAAGGAGGCGTGCGCGGTGAGATCCGCGCGCAGCACGGGGAAGAACCGTTCCCTGAACGCCGGCCGGTCGAGTCCCGCGGGGTTCGCTCCGAGACGCTTCCAGAGCAGCTCGATCTCGTGGTCGTCCCCGGGGGCCCGGGGGGTCGCCGGCCCGGGTGCTCCGGCCGCGAGCACCACGAGGTGGGCCGGCGGGCGCCCCAGTCGGGTCAGCCGGAGCGCCGACGCGTAGGCCAGGCACGCCCCGAAGCTGTGCCCGGCCAGGATCAGCGGCTGCGGTAGCGCCAGGACGGCCGGCACGACGTCCGCGACGAGGTCGGGCACGGAGTCCAGCAGGGCCTCGCGTCCGCGCGCCTCCCGCCCGGGCGGGACATGGGCGTAGAGGTCGATCCCGTCGGGCAGCGCGCGCCGCCAGGCGGCGTAGGCCGTCGCCCCTCCCCCGGCGTGCGGGAAGCAGACGAGGCTGGCGCGGCGAGCCGGGTCTCCCGCCTCGCCCGGCGGACCGAAGCGGTGCAGGGACACGCTGCTGGGACCGGGAATGTTCTGCATGTGCACACCACCCAAGAGGATCCACGACGAGTACTGCGTGAGGGGCGTCCGGTTCGTGACGAGGCGCGCGACGGCCTGCGTGTCACGGCCTCCGGGGTGGCGTCCGGCGGCGTCTGGTGCCAGCAGCCATGACCTCACGTACCCGTGGTGCGGCAGTGGGCGTCTGGTGTGCTGGCACGGCGCTCCCTTGAGAGGTGGACGGGGCCGACGTGGTACCCGGGCTCGCGGCTCGTCCTGTCCCGGCCGGGCCGGGAGGACGGTGACGTGGGGGTCGTTGCGGTATGCGGCCTGGCCCCGGGCGACGTGTGCACTGGCGTGCGTCGGCGGCGAACCGCCTGTGTGACGTGTGTCTGGGTGAGCCCCGCCTTGTGGCTTCCATGTCTATCACAGTCCACCGATCATGGACCTGACTATTTTGCGCCACGGTGGCGCGGGATCGTCGCCGGTGCGACCACCCTCGCGAGCGGTGCGTACGCGGCGTGTGCGCGGCGCGGGAGCGGGGTGAAGACGTGCGTTCCGGACAGCGTTCCCGGCGGGTCGGTGGCCGCACGGTACGCGGTGGCCGTACCACCGGGCGGGACTCCCCCGCGCCGTCGGGTGGACGGCGGCGGGCCCCGGCGGTGCGACACCGCCGGGGCCCGCCGCGCGGGAGCGCGCAGTTCGGTGGCCGGTCAGTCCGCGCCGGACTCCATCGCGGCGCGGTCCAGCATCTCGTCACCGGCGGCGGCCTCGCCGCGGGAGGCGATGACCTCGGCGCCGCCCTCCGGCATGCTGCCGATCAGTCCGGTCGCGGCTGCCTGGGCGGCGCCGATGGCGGGATGGCCGGTGCCGATGAGGCCGAGTCCCGCGTACTGCTCCAGGCGTGCGCGGGAGTCCGCGATGTCCAGATTGCGCATCGTGAGCTGGCCGATGCGGTCGGAGGGGCCGAACGCGGAGTCCTCGGTGCGCTCCATGGACAGCTTGTCCGGGTGGTAGCTGAACGCCGGGCCGGTGGTGTCGAGGAGCGAGTAGTCCTCGCCGCGCCGCAGCCGCAGGGTCACCTCGCCGGTGACGGCGGCGCCGACCCAGCGTTGCAGCGACTCGCGGACCATCAGCGCCTGCGGGTCCAGCCAGCGGCCCTCGTAGAGCAGCCGGCCGAGGCGGCGGCCCTCGTTGTGGTACTGGGCGACGGTGTCCTCGTTGTGGATCGCGTTGATGAGGCGCTCGTAGGCGATGTGCAGCAGGGCCATGCCGGGGGCCTCGTAGATGCCGCGGCTCTTGGCCTCGATGATCCGGTTCTCGATCTGGTCCGACATGCCGAGACCGTGGCGGCCCCCGATGGCGTTGACCTCCATGACCAGTTCGACCGGCGAGGCGAACTCCTTGCCGTTGACGGTCACCGGACGGCCCTGGTCGAAGCCGATGGTCACGTCCTCGGGGGCGATCTCGACCTCGGGGTCCCAGTGCCGGACACCCATGATCGGTTCGACGGTCTCGACGCCGGTGTCCAGGTGCTCCAGGGTCTTGGCCTCGTGGGTGGCGCCCCAGATGTTGGCGTCGGTGGAGTACGCCTTCTCCGTGCTGTCGCGGTAGGGCAGCCCGTGGGCGAGCAGCCACTCGGACATCTCCTTGCGGCCGCCCAGCTCGGTCACGAAGCCGGTGTCGAGCCAGGGCTTGTAGATCCGCAGGTGCGGGTTGGCGAGCAGACCGTAGCGGTAGAACCGCTCGATGTCGTTGCCCTTGAAGGTGGAGCCGTCGCCCCAGATCTGCACGTCGTCCTCGAGCATGGCCCGCACCAGCAGGGTGCCGGTGACGGCGCGGCCGAGGGGCGTGGTGTTGAAGTAGACGCGCCCGCCCGAGCGGATGTGGAACGCGCCGCAGGCCAGAGCGGCCAGGCCCTCCTCGACGAGGGCCGCCCGGCAGTCGACCAGGCGCGCCACCTCGGCGCCGTAGCTGGTCGCGCGGCCGGGCACCGAGGCGATGTCGGGCTCGTCGTACTGGCCGATGTCGGCGGTGTAGGTGCACGGGATGGCGCCCTTGTCGCGCATCCATGCGACGGCGACCGACGTGTCGAGGCCGCCGGAGAAGGCGATGCCGACGCGCTCGCCGACCGGAAGGGAAGTGAGGACCTTGGACATAGGAAGAGTATGCAAGATTCCACATCATCATGCAGACCCCGGGGGGTGATACTCGGCGCACGTGTGCTGAACCATAAGCACATGGCAGGCAAATCGTCACAATCAGGTCTGGTGTGATCGCTGACGGTGTTCGTCCTCTTTTTCTTCGGCTTCCACGTGACCACGGTCCGCGACGCCGCGCGGTGACGGCCCACGGGCGGCACGGCGGTCAGCGAGTCGATCTCCGGCGGCGCCGGTGCGGATGTCGTTGCCGAGAGGGTGCATAGGATCGCCGGCGTGGCGCTGCGACCTGTTCAGGTGAACATAAAGGCTCTTGACGGCTCGGCGGTCGGCCGGTTCTGGGCGGAGTCGCTCGGCTGGAGTGTCTTCAGACCCGGTGTGACCACCTATGTCGCACCCGCCGGCGGCATGGTCTGGCCGCACCCGGTCGCCGTCTGCATCGACGTCGTTCCCGTCCCGGAACCCAGGACGACGACGAAGAACCGGGTGCACCTCGATCTCGCCACCACCTCTGCCGCCCACCAGGCGGAGCTGGTGACACGCCTCCAGGCTCTCGGTGCGACGCCCGCCGACGTGGGCCAGGGCGAAGTGCCGTGGACGGTCCTCGCCGACCCGGAGGGCAACGAGTTCTGCGTGCTGGAGCCTCGGGACACATACCGGGACACCGGGCCGATCGCCCGGGTGGTGGTCGACTGCGCGGATCCGCGGGCCATGGCCCGGTTCTGGGGTGAGGCGATGGACTGGACCCTGCATGAGGTGACCGACGATCACGCGGTGTTGCGCTCCGCCAAGGGTGTCGGCCCGTATCTCGAGTTCCTCCGCACGCCCGGCGTGAAGGCCGTGCCGGACCGCGTCCATCTCGACCTGCTGCCGTACCCCGGTGACGACAAGGCGGCGGAGGTGGCCCGGCTGCGGGCCCTCGGCGCCACGGACCTCGACCTCGGCCAGGGCGACGTCCCGTGGACGTGCCTGGCGGACCCGGAGGGCCACGAGTTCTGCGTCCTCGCCCCGTCCTGACGCGGGCCCTTGACGGCTCCGGAACACGTGTGTGACCACGGGGAACGAGGACGGTCCCAGGCACCGGCCGACACCTGTTGACGGTTCGAGCCGCTTGGAGTTCCTCCCCCGGCCCGGCACGGGCGGGGAGGCCGGCCACCACTAGGGCGTGGGCCGGAGGCCGAGGAAGTCCAGTACCCGGCGCCAGGTCAGTTCGGCCGCGGCCGGGTCGTGGTCGGGCAGCCCGGGGTCGGTGTACAAGTGGCCGGCGCCCGGATAGCGGAAGACCTTCAGGTCGACGCGTCTCTCCCGGGCCGCCCGGTGCAGCGCGGCGACGCGCTCGGGTGGTGCGAAGTCGTCCGGTTCAGCGGCGTGCAGCTGCACCCGGAGACCCGGCCGGGCGGACGCGGGAAGGTCGGCGGTGGCGTGCAGGAGGAGGACGCCGGCGGCGGCGGGACGTTCGGGCCAGACCTCGCCGACCACACCTGCGCCCATGGAGACACCGGTGAGCACCGTCTCGTCCGGCATGCCGCCGAGGGACTGCCGGGCGCGACGGGCCACCGTTGCCCAGCCGATCCGGTCGAGCAGCCGGAACCCCTGGTCGAGGGTGGCCGCGGTCGCGCCGTCGAAGAGGTCGGGTGAGACGACCGCGTGCCCGGCGCGACGCAGTCGCTCGGCGGCGAGCAGGTCGACCGGGCGCAGTCCGAGAACCGAGTGGAACCACGCGATGTGCACCATGGCGTCATGGTGCCGTACGGCGGACTCCGGACCGCCGCGTCCGCCTGCCGCAGCGCGCCGGGCCGCTGTGCGGCGGGGACCCGGGACGCCCGGGGGTGAACGGGGCGGTTCCGAAGGCGTAGGGGACGTCCCGGGTGGCACCGCTCCGTTCGCCCCGGCAGGTCAGGTCGTGGCAGGCACGTCGGTGGTGTGCGGGCGGGCCCGTCTCCTGGACGCTTCGCAGGTCGTGGTGGGTGCGTGGCGTTCGGGTCGTACCGGTCGACGTAGCGCGGTACCCCACCTCCGCACACCTCGCACCGCACCGCAGGCGGCGTCCTGCCAGGCCGGTGCCCGGACGGGACCACGGGTGCCCGCCCGCGTGCCGCCGGGGTCGCCCGGCCGCCGCGGTGGTCCGGGCCGCCGGGGTTGTCCGACCCGCCCGCCCGGTGGAGTGCGTGGCCGGGCCGTCCGCCGGACGGTCGCGCCCGAACCGTCCGAGGCGCCTGTGCGCGCAGGGACAACCCCTCGTGCGCCGGTGGGCGCATCCGGCCGCCCGGTCCCCTGCATGCTCGCGACTGCTGCCCGGGCCGACGGGCGCGAGGAGAGGAACGAAAGTGGGCGAACGGGCCGGCGAGACCGTCCTCGGTGTCATGGGCCGCCGCGTCCCGGGGCGTTCTCCGCGTGGCGTCGCGGGGCGGCTGCGTCCCGGAGGGACCATGCGGGGGCGGGATCCCGGGGAACCGCACCGGACCGCCACGTCCCTGGAGCTCCTCTTCGACCTGTGCTTCGTCATCGCCGTGGCGGAGGCCTCCCGGAGCCTGAGCAGCGCGGTGGCCGACGGGCACGCCACCTCCGGCGCCCTGCGCTTCACGCTCGTCTTCTTCACGGTCTGGTGGGCGTGGATGAACCTGACCTGGTTCGCCTCCGCGTACGACCCGGACGACGTGCCGTACCGGCTGACGGTGCTCGCGCAGATCACCGGGTCACTCGTGCTGGCCGCCGGGGTGGCCCAGGCCTTCCAGGACGGTGACCTGCGCATCATCACCCTGGGGTACGCGGTCCTGCGGACGACCCTGGCCGCCCTGTGGCTGCGGGCCGCACGGTCGGATCCGGACCGGCGCCGGACCGCGCTGCGCTTCGCCGCCGGGGTGACGCTCTGCCAACTGGGATGGGTCGGACTGCTGTTCCTCCCGGCGCAGGTCCGGTTGCCCGCGGTCCTGGTGATGATCGCCGGCGAGCTGGCGGTTCCCGTGTGGGCGCAGTCGGCGGGGATGACCCCCTGGCATCCGCGGCACATCGCCGAGCGCTACGAGTCGTTCGTCCTCATCGTGCTCGGCGAGTCCGTCGCCGCCGCCACCGGCGCGGTCCGTGACGCGGCCGGCCGGCACCGCGACTCCGGTGCGCTGTCCCTGCTGGCGGCGGGGGGCCTGCTCATGGTCTTCGCCATGTGGTGGCTGTACTTCGCCCGGCCCGCGCACACGATCCTCGCCACGACGCACCGAGCGGCCCGCCGGAGGTTCGTCTGGGCGTACGGCCATTTCCCGGTCTTCGCCGCGGCCGCGGCCGAGGGCGCCGGCCTGGCCGCGTACGCCGCGCTGACGCGGCGCCACGGTGACGCGGTGCCGCTGGCCGCGCGTGCCGCGGTCACCGTGCCGGTGGCGGTGTTCCTGTTCGCGGTGTGGGCCGTGCACGTACGCCCGCACCGGCGGGGCCGCATCGAGCAGTCCGCGTTCCCCGCCGTCGCCGTCGCGGTGCCTGCGGCCGCCTTCACGCCGGCACCCGCGCTCGTCGCCGGCCTGCTGTGCGCGGCCCTCGTCGTCGTGGTCACCAGGGCCGACCGGGCGTCGTGCACGGGGAGGCCAGGGGGAGTGCGCTCGCAGGAAGGACGCCACGCCGAGAGTGCCTAGCTTCGAGGGCGGGGCCGACGCGACCACGCTGACATGCGGGGACACGACGCGTCGGCCGGTCCGTGCCGCGACGCGCACACGCCGTCTTCACAGGAGGGGGTTCCAGGGTGCCGAAGACGCCGGTCGGCGGGTTGGCCGCACAGGCCGAAGCCGATGCGTCGGCACGCGGACCTGGCGGTGCCGTCCGAGGACTACGCCGCCTCGTCCGAGCCGGTCGTCCCCCCGTCGAGTCGCTCCTCACGGTCACCGGCGGCCGGATCGTGTACGCCGTCGCCGAATGCGAGGCGCCGGACGGAGAACTGCCGCCCGTCACCCCGGCCGGAGCACGGTCGCCCGCCAGTGCGGCTACCGGGCGTCCCGGCCCGGCGCGGCCGGCGCCCGCCGGGCCCGGTCGCTCGGCGAGGCCGTGGCCGCATCCGCGAGGCACCGGGCGTGGCGCGTCACGCGCGGCCCACCTCCGGGCGACGTCGCGGCCGGCACGGACATCCCCTGCGACCTGCTTCGTCCACCGAACTCCCGGAAGGGGCCGGGCTTTCGAGCCGCCCCTTCCGGGCTCCCACCCGCCGGCACCGTCCACCGGACGGCGCCCTCCCACGGCACGGACAGCGGTCCGCGCCGTTCCCTGCCCGGAAAGGCCCACCCGCATGGTCGACATCGCCGACGTCACGCCCGCTCCCAGCCCCGACCTGCTCACCCCGGACAACTGCGCCGTGCTGTTCGTGGACCACCAGCCGCAGATGTTCTTCGGCACCGGCAGCGGTGACCGTACCGCCATCATCAACGCCACCCTGGGCCTGGCCGGGGCCGCCAAGGCCTTCGACGTCCCGGTCGTGCTGAGCACCGTGGCCGCCGAGTCCTTCTCCGGCCCGATCATGCCCGCGCTCGCGGACGTCTTTCCCGACCGGAGGATCATCGACCGCACCAGCATGAACGCCTGGGAGGACGCCGCCTTCGTCGAGGCCGTCAAGGCCACCAGCCGGCCCAAGCTCGTCATTGCCGGTCTGTGGACCGAGGTCTGCGTGGTGCTGCCCACCCTGTCCGCGCTCGCCCAGGGCTACGAGGTCTACGTCGTCACCGACGCGTCCGGCGGCGTCAGCCCCCAGGCGCACGAACACGCCGTGCAGCGCATGATCCAGGCCGGCGCCGTCCCCGTCACCTGGGTGCAGGTGCTGCTGGAGCTCCAGCGCGACTGGGCCCGCACGGAGACCTACGCCGCCGTGACGGACGTCGTGAAGGAGCACGGCGGCGCCTACGGCCTCGGCATCGTCTACGCCCAGGCCGTCATCGGCGCCCACGCGGCCGGCTGACCCGCCACACCGACACGTCAGGAACAGGCAGGAGAAGATGAACACGGGACTGCTGGTGCTCCGGCTGGTGGTGGGACTGCTCATCGCCGGGCACGGGGTACAGAAGGTGAGTTTCCATCTGGGCGGCCACGGTCTGGCGGGCGGCACCGAGGAGTTCCGCCACGACGGATTCCGCGGCGGCCGGCTCACCGCCGTGGTCGCCGGGACCAGCCAGATCGGGGCCGGCCTGTTCCTGACCACCGGGCTGCTCACGCCCCTGGCGGCGACGGCCGCCATGGGCGTGATGACGGTCGCGGGCACCGTCAAACGTGTCCACGGCCTGTGGGTGCAGAACGACGGCTACGAATACCCGCTCGTCCTCGTCGCCGCCTGCGCCGCGCTCGCCCTCACCGGGCCCGGCCGCTGGTCCCTCGACCACGCGTTCGGACTCACTCCCTGGCCGGTGTGGATCGTCCTCCCGGCGCTGGTGACCGGCCCGACCAGCGGCCTGCTCACCCGGGCGGTCCTGCACCGCGCCCCGGCCCCGATCCGAGGAGTCCCGCATGCGCAAACTGCTGACTGACGCCGCGCGTACGCTCGTACCGCCCGCCGGGGACCGGCACGGGCCGCTGCCCCCGCTGCTGCTCACCCTGACGCTGGTCACCGGCCTGGTCGACGCCGTCAGCTATCTGGCGCTCGACCACGTCTTCGTCGCCAACATGACCGGCAACGTCGTCTTCCTGGGCTTCGCTCTCGGCGGTGCGGCGAACCTGTCGGCGCTCGCCTCCCTCACCGCCATCGCCTCCTTCCTGTCCGGCGCCCTCGCCGGAGGGGGACTCGGCACCCGGTTCGCGGCGCACCGCGGGCATCTGCTGAGGACGGCCACCGGGGCCCAGGCGGTGCTGGTGGCGGCGGCCGTCGTCGTCGCCGCGAGCACGGACGGCCGGGTCACGGCCGGCGTCCAGTACGCGCTCATCGTCTTCCTGGGGGTCGCGATGGGGTGTCAGAACGCCGTGGCCCGGCGGCTGGGCGTCCCGGACCTCACCACCACCGTGCTGACGTTGACGCTGACGGGACTGGCCGCGGACTCCACGCCGGCCGGCGGCGAGGCCCCCCGGCCCGGCCGCCGGATCCTGTCCGTCCTTGCCATGTTCGCCGGTGCCCTGGCCGGGGCCCTGCTGCTGCGCCACGGCCATCTGGTCCTGACCCTGGGCCTGGCGCTGGCGCTGCTGGCGGCCACGTCCGTCACGGCGCACCGGCTCTCCGCCGCGGATGCCGGCTGGGTCCGCCCCTGACCTGCCCGCCGACGTCCCCGGGCCACCGGCCACCGCCGGGCCGGCCCCCGGCGTCTTCGCGGTGCGGTGGCGATGCGCTGCCCCTGCGGTGTACGCCGGCCCGCCCCGTCGACCGGAGGCAGGCGGACCGGCGGACGCGGGCGGTTCACACGGCCGGGGCGGGGCCGTGACCGCCGGCGCGGGCCATGCCCTGGGCGACGGCCTCCCGGATCATCGCCGCGACGGCCTCCGGCTGGGACAGCACGACGGCGTGCGAGGCGTCCAGCACGTGTTCGGTGGCTGTCATGCGCTGGGCCATGAACCGCTGGGCGGAGGGGCTGAGCATCCGGTCGGCGGTGGCGACGGCGTACCACGACGGCGTACAGGCCCACCCCGGCAGGCCGGACCGTTCGGTCAACGCCCGCCTGATGAGGGGACGTTGGGCGGCGGCCAGCAGGCGCGCGGCACGGGGCGCGAGGTCGCCGGCGTACACCTGCGCGAACCGTTCCGCCCGGATGTACAGCTCGCCTCCGGCCGTGACGGTGGCGTCCGCCACCGGGGTCGGGACGAAGCGGCGGAGCACGTCCTGGACGCACTCTCCGGCGTCGAGGCCGAACGCCGCGACGTAGCACAGCGCCAGCACGCCGTCGCACGCGGTGGCCTGGGTGATGACCGCGCCACCGTAGCCGTGGCCGACCAGGACGACCGGGCCGGCGGCCCGGTGCAGGAGGGCCTGGAGACAAGCGGCGTCGTGCGCCAGCCCGCGCAGCGGGTTCACGGGGGCGACCACGCCCAGCCCGGCGGCCCGCAGGTGGCCGATGACCCCGCTCCAGCAGGAGGCGTCGGCGAACGCCCCGTGCACGAGCACCACGGTCGGCGGTACGGCGGTGCGTCCGTGCATGTCGGTGGCCTCCGGCTGGGTTCGGTGGACCAGCCAAGCGCCGACGGCCGCGCCGCGCCTCGCGCGAACGTACCAACCGCGGCGCTCAGTTCTCGCGCAGGGCCGCCACCGTGTTGGCCAGCTGCACCCGGGAGTTGACCGACAGCTTGCGGAAGACGGACGTGAGGTGGGTGTTGACCGTGTGCGGGGAGACCACGAGTGTCTCGGCGGCCGACCGGTTGGTGTGGCCCTTCGCGATGAGACGCGCGACCTTCTTCTCCGAGGCGGTGAGCGCCTCCCAGCCCTGCACGGGGTGCGGCACGGCCTGCGCCCTGCGGCCGCCGCCCCCCGCGCGTTCCAGCAGCCGCAGCACGGCCGCTGCCGGGGCATGGGCGCCCGACTCGGCGTACAGGCCATGGGCCTGCGTCAGAGCGGTCGCCGCCTCGGCCTTCCGGCCCGCCGCCAGCAGGGCCGTCCCGAGGTCGGCGACCGCGGCGGCCCGGACGAGCGGGCGGGGGCCGGCCCGGAGCAGCGTCACCGCGTGTTCCAGCAGGCCCAGGTCGTTGCGGACCAGGCCCATGGCGTGCGACGCGACACCGGTGGCGGTGGGCACCGCCGGATTCCGTGCGGCGTGCGCCCCGGCCTGCGTGGCCAGGTCCTCGGCGAGCGCGTGGTCCGCCCCGCGCAGCGCTATGCGTACCGCCGCGTCGACCCAGTCGCGCAGCAGCCGCCAGCGCATGAACGGCCCCGTCCGCTGCACCCGCCGGATCGCCTCGACGGCCGGTGCGACGTCCCCGTCGGCGTCGGCGTGCACCGCTTCCAGGAAGTGGACCACGGCGGTGTTGCCGGGGTTCGGTTTCCTCGCCCGTCTCTCCCGCGCGGCCGCCAGGTGGTGGCGC
Organism: Streptomyces sp. NPDC014991; assembly: GCF_043080665.1. Lineage (NCBI taxonomy): Bacteria > Bacillati > Actinomycetota > Actinomycetes > Kitasatosporales > Streptomycetaceae > Streptomyces > Streptomyces sp. NPDC014991. The sequence goes on along the minus strand of NZ_JBIBVY010000003.1, from coordinate 470,826 downwards.
GCGGTGTCCCGGTCGCCACGCAGCAGGGCCGTCCGGGAACGGACCACGCGCGCGTTGACCTGCTGGACGACGGCCTGTACGTCGTCCTCCAGCCGTTCCATCGTCACGAGGGCGGTCTCCGCGTCGTCGAGCCGGCCCAGCCCCAGGTGGTACTGGGCCTGAGCCCACTGGAGCATCGCCTGCCGGGGTGAGCCCGCGTCGTCCGCCGCGCGCAGCAACAGCCGTTCACCGCAGGCGAAGTCGTCCAGGTGCAGGTGCGCGACGATCTCCTCGGGCAGGTAGGCGCCGTCGACGGCGCTGAGCGCGGCGAACCGTTTCAGCGCGACGGCGTTCTCGCCGGCGTTCTGCGCGATCTCGCCGAGCGCGGACAGGGCCAGCACATGGGCCTCCCGGTCCTGGGCCGCGACGGCGTCACGCAGAGCGTCCTCCCCGGCCGTGCGCGCCGCGGCCAGATCCTCTCCCCGGGACAGGGCCAGCGCCCGCAGCGCGGCCAGCCGTGCCGCCACCTCGGGGGCGACGCCCCCGACGGCCAGGGCGGCCTCGGTGCGGCGGCGCAGCTCGTCGGCGAGGTCCATGCTCCACAGTGCCCCGCCGAGGGCCGCCTGGATCCGGCCGAAGGCAGCCAGGGGCGGCCGGCAGGCCAGCAGCCGGTCGGCGGCGGCCAGCGCCTCCCGGTCCCGGCCGGCGCGGGTCAGGCAGACGATCGCCCGCTCCCCCACCACGAACCCCGACGGGCGCGGCGGCGGTACCAGGTCCAGCGCGTGCGTCATGAGGTCGGCCGCCAGCCCCGGGGTGACCGGCAGGACGTCGTCGGCGGCCCGGCGCAGCAGCGCGGCCGCTTCCTCGTCGCCGGGCAGGGCGCTTCTGAGGATGTGCGAGACGGCGTCGATCGGCCGGTGGCCGGCGGCGACGAGATGTCCGGCCGCCTCCCGGTGCAGCGCCTTGCGGGCCGACGGCGGGATGTCGACGTAGACCGCCTGGCGCAGCAGGTCGTGCCGGAACACCAGTTGGTCGCCCTCGTCGTCCAGGAGTCCGGCGCGGACCGCCTCCTGCAGGGCCCCCAGCAACGCGGCGGGCGGCCGGCCGCACAGGGCGGCGGCGGCATGGAAGGTGAAGCCGCGGCCCAGCACGGAGCCCATCTGCAGGAAGCGCAGCGTGTCGGGCCGCAGGGAGGCGAGTCTGCCGCGGACGCCCACGACGAGGCCCTCGGGCACGGGCTCGCCCGAGGGGTCGGCGGTGGGCAGGCCGGCGAGCATCTCGACGGCGAGGAACGGGTTGCCGCCGGCGCCTTCGAGCAGTTGCCGTACCCGGTCGTCGACGGCTGTGCCCAGGACGTCCCCGGCGAGTTGCCCGATGGCCGTGCCGGACAGCGGGCCCAGGGCGACCGTGACCGTGGTGAGTGCCTCGCGCGCGGCCGTGACGATCTCCTCCGGCGGCCCGCCGGGCCCCTGCCGCCTGGTCAGCGCCCACAGGACGGGCGAGGTCCGCAGACGGGCCGGCAGGTGTTTCAGGGCGAACCGGCTCAGCGGGTCGGCCCACTGGATGTCGTCCAGGGCGATCAGCACCGGGCCGCCGCGGGCTGTGGACTCGATCGCCTCCGCCAGCCGTTCCACGAGCCAGATCCGCTGGTCGTGGTTGCCGGCGAGGTCGGCGAAGGCGTCGCCGGGCAGCAGCGGCCGGTCGCCGTGCAGAAGGCTCGCCGCCAGCGACGACAGGGGCGCCATGTGGTGGAGTTCGTCGGCCTTTCCGACACCGGCCGCGAATCCGGCGGCGCGGGCCCTGGTGACGGCCTCGGCGAGCAGCGCGGTCTTCCCGATGCCCGCTTCGCCCTCGATCAGGACCAGCGCGCCGCTTCCGGCCCGGGCCACCTCCGCGATCAGGGCCCGCACCCTTTCCTGCTCCGCCTCCCGGCCGCGCAGACCGTCCCGGGACAGCGTTCCGTCCGCCGCCGTCACTCCTGCCTCTCCGTGTTCCGCGCCCGCCGGCCGAAGCCGGGGGCGCCCCGCGAGCGGTGCCTCCGCCTCCGTCGCGCCTGCTGCCGGTACCGGAGTACGGCTCCGGCCCCGGCGGACGACGCGCCGGGGACACTATGACAAGGAGCGACGGGTTTGCGCACGCCAGGACGGACGGCGCGTGCGCGGCGAGGGCGTACGGCGGGCAGCTCCCCGGGGCCCGCGCGGAATGCGGGTGACCGGCAGCCGGGGACGCGGTGCGGGCACTGCCGGGCGGCTCAGGACGGCGTGGGGTCCGTCTCCCCGGCGAGGACGGGGCGCGGCGGGGCCGGGGGCGGAAGCAGGTGCCGGTACGGCGGCAGGACACCCGGGGCCGTGCGGGGCGTGCGTGCCGGCGCGTCGCGCCGCTCGGCGGGGGACATCCGCGGGCGGCGCGGAAGACGCCGCTGAAGTGGCCCACCGGTGGTGCCGATCCCCGGGCGGCGTTCGGCCCGCGGACGGCCCGGCCGGGACCGCGGACACCGCCGTCACGCGTCCGCCGGGCGTCAGGACGCCCGGCGCTGCCGCCTGATCGGTTCCCCCACCCGGTGCAGATGGGTGAGGGCCTCGCGGTAGGACCGGATCAGTCCGGTCTCGTGGTACGGCACCCCGACCTCCGCGCAGTACGCGCGGACCAGGACCCGGGCCCGCCGCAGATGGGGCGTGGGCATGCTCGGGAACAGGTGGTGCTCGATCTGGTGGTTGAGCCCGCCGAGCAGTACGTCGGTGAGCCGGCCGCCGCGCACGTTGCGGGAGGTGAGGACCTGGCGGCGCAGGAAGTCGGGCTGTTCGTCACCGGTGAAGGTGGGCATGCCCTTGTGGTTCGGCGCGAAGGTGCAGCCGAGGTAGACGCCGAAGAGGGCCTGGTGCACGGCGAGGAACGCCACCGCCTTGCCCGGGCTGAGCACCAGGAACAGCGCGGCCAGGTAGCCGGCGATGTGCAGGAGGAGCAGAGTCCCCTCCAGCAGGCGGTTCTTGACGGCCGGCGAGCGCAGCGCCCGCACGCTCGCGACGTGCAGGTTGAGGCCCTCCAGCGTGAGCAGCGGGAAGAAGAGCAGCGCCTGGTGTCCGCCGATGATCCGGGCCGCGCCACGGCTGGAGCGGGCCTGCCCGGTGGACCACACGAGGATGTCAGGGGCCACGTCGGGGTCGAGTTCCTCGTGGTTGGGGTGGGTGTGGTGACGGGTGTGCTTGTTCATCCACCAGCCGTAGCTCATACCGATCCCGAGGTTGCCGAAGAGCCGGCCCCAGGTCTCGCTCGGCCGGCGCCGCCGGAAGACCTGGCGGTGGGCCAGGTCGTGGGCGGCCAGGGCGACCTGCCCGAACACCAGGGCCAGGAAGGCGGCCACGGCCAGCTGCCACCAGCTGTCGCCGAGCGCGAGGAACGTCCCCCAGCCGGCCGCCAGCAGCGCGATCACCGTACCGAGCCGTGCCGTGTAGTAGCCGGGGCGCCGCTCGAACAGACCTGCCGCGGCGATGCGTCGGGACAGCCGGGCGTAGTCGCTGCCGGCCTCGGAGCCGGGCGTACGGGTTCGGGCGGCGGGCGCTGCGGGCCCGGGGGAGGCATCGGTGGAAATCGTCATGCGGTCGAGTCTGCGCACGGCCGCCCGGGCGGAACAGCCTGCCAGTCACCCGGCCGGGCGGGGGGCTGCCACCACCCGGTTGCTGGAGTTTCCCCCACCCCGGCGCGCCGGTGTCCGGTTCGTGCGCGTGCTCAGTGCTCCGCGGGCAAGGGGTGTTCCCTGACGAAGTCGCGGATCTCGGTGACGAGGGCGCCGGGGTTGTCCAACTGGACCAGTGTGCGGGCGTCCGGGATCTCCACGTAGCGGGCGTCCGGGAGCAGTCGGGCCAGGCGGCGGCCGGTCTCGGGCGGCATCATGCGGTCCTCGGCGCCCCAGGCGACCAGGACCGGGCGGGTGAAGGAGGGAAAGTTCCGGGCCGCTTCCAGATAGCAGTCCCGGCGGGTGCTGCGCAGGAACCTGGCGAAGTCACGCCGGATGTGACGGTCGGTCAGCAACGGGCGGTACCAGCGGGCGATCAGTTCCTTCGGCAGCTGTTTCTTCGCCATTCCGCCGAGCGAGGTCTCCATGCGGGCGAGTAAGGGGAAGCGGAAGGACTGGATGAGCAGGAACAGCGCGCCGGGGATCCGGCAGGCCGCGGCCAGGAGCCGCCCCTGGGTGCCGGGCGGGTAGTTGTCGAGGGCCTCGCAGGAGGTGAGGACCAGTCGGGCGATGCGCTCGTCCCGTACGCCGAGCAGGAGCTGGGCCGTGCCGGTGTCGTTCTGCACGAGGGTGACGTCGCGCAGGTCCAGGCGGTCCATGAACTCGGCCAGGAGACCGGCGACGCCGTGCGCGGAGAGGTCCGCGTCGGGCCGCATGGGGCGCCGGTGGCTGCCGGTCGGCAGGACGGGGACCAGCACGCGGAAGCCGGGACGCAGCCCGGTGACGACGTCGGCCCAGACCGACTCGTCGAAGCCGAGGCCGGGAACCAGCACGACCACCGGGCCGTCACCGCCCGTGTCCTCGTAATCGACGGTTCCCGCGCTCAGTTCTGTCTCCGGCATACCCGTGCCTCCGGCCTGGTTCGTCGCCACCGATGTCATTGGATGGATCGAGCGATGACAAGGGTACGAGCCACCCCGAGGCCGGGCAGCGGGTCCGGGAGCCGGAACCGAGCCGTTCCTGCGCGCGGGGTACAGCGGCACCGGGAACGACGCACCGTTTCCCCGGCCCCCCACCACGGCGCGACCGTTCGTCCGCGGGGCCGCCGCCGGGCAGGCCCGCCGGAAGCGGTGGCACGCCCGTGCACGGATGTCCCGCACGAGCCGAGGGGCGGTTTCCGGGCCCGCGCAGTGCGACTGTCGCCGAAGCGCCCCGGAATTGTCCGTGATCCGTAACAGAGGGATCCCGTGATCGTCCGGGGCCGTCCTGCCAGGTGCACGGAACCCGTCGGCGCGGCGACGGGAGTCATCGACACGGCAGGGGGCGGACGACATGGCGCGGCACGTCGGGCGGGGATGGTACGGCCGGATGGTCACGGCGGCACTCGGGGTGACGGTGGTGGCCGCCGCCACCTCGGTGTGGACCGCGCAGGCCGGCCAGTCCGGTGGCGGCTCGGCCGGCCCGGGTGCCTCGGCCCGGCCCGCCGCGCCCACGGCGTCGCCCGTGTCCGCCGTCATCGCCCATGCCTCCGACCGTGGCGAGCACGGCGTGAACATCACCATCGACGACGGCCCGGACCCGGTCTGGACCCCGCGGGTGCTCCAGTTGCTTCGTGACAACGGCGTGAAGGCGACCTTCTGCATGGTCGGCACCCAGGCCGAGGCCCACCCGGAGCTGGTCAGGCAGGTGGTGGCCGCCGGGCACCGGCTGTGCGACCACACGGTCTCGCACGACACCACGATGGACACCAAGTCCCCGGCCTACCAGTCACGGCAGATCATGGACGCCGAACGGCAGATCACCAAGGCGTCCGGCGGGGTTCACCCGATGTACTACCGGGCTCCGGGCGGCGCCTTCACCCCGTACAGCCGGAAACTGGCGGCCTCGCACGGGATGCGTCCGCTCGGCTGGAACGTCGACTCCAAGGACTTCGAGCGGCCGGGCACGGACGCCGTCGTGGCCACCGTCAAGGGCGAGCTGGCGAACGGCCCCACGATCCTCTTCCACGACGCGGGCGGCGACCGCTCCCAGACCGTGGCAGCGCTGCGCACCCTGCTGCCCTGGCTGAAGCAGCAGGGCTACTCCTTCGGCTTCCCGGTGCGCTGACCCGACGCGAGTCCGGCCGGAAGACGCGAGGGAGTCGTCCCCGGACACCGGTGTGCGGCAGAACCGCTGGCCGGGCCGTCCGCGGTGCTGATAGGACAGGGCGACGCGAGAAGATGCCACCATCGTCGTCGACCGCGGGCAGTACCAGGACGCGGTGACCCCCTGGGAGCAGGAGGCCTGGCGTGCCGCGGCCCTCGGCTGGGTGGCCGAGGGGCTCACCGCGCACGGTCTGCGGGCGGCCGCCGGGTTCGAGGTGGCTGGACGTGCCGGCCGCCCGGACACACGGGCTGCCGGAGGTGTTCGACCACCTGCTCGCCGGGAACCCCGTGCTGGGTCCGGACGACCGCGCCCGGCTGGAGAAGCTCCGGCCGCGCCTCGCGGACTGGTGTGCCGAACTCGCCTCGCTGGGCGTCGCGGACAGCCTCGACCACGCCGACCTGCACGACGAGCAGGTGTTCCGGCCGGCCCCGGGCCGGTACACCTTCTTCGACCGGGGTGACGCCGCCGTCTCCCACCCGTTCCGCAGTCTGCGCGTCACCGCCGAACGGGCCCGCGACCGCTACGTCGACGCGTATCCGGAGCCCTGGACGGGCCGCGGCCGTACGGCGGCGCAGCTGCGGCGGGCGGCGGCGCTCGCCCGGCGGCTGAGCGTGCTGAGCCGGGCGGCGGCCTGGGGCCGGACGTTCCCCGGCACGTCCGGTGCGGGGCCGGGAGCGGCGCAGAGCGCCCGGTGGCTGCTGGAGCTGCTGACCGAGCCGCCGTTCCCGGCCGGCTGACCGCTCCCGGCGGCAGCGCGTGGGCCGGGTCAGGGCAGCGGGGTGCCGCCTGTCGCGTTCAGCACCTCCGCGGTGATGTAGCTCGCCTCGGGCGAGGCCAGGTACACGTAGGCGGGGGCCAGTTCGGCGGGCTGGGCGGGGCGGCCGAGCGGACTCTGCTTCCCGAACTCCGCCGTGTCCGGCAGGGTGGCGGGGATGAGCGGGGTCCACACCGGTCCCGGCGCGACCGCGTTGACCCGGATGCCGCGCTCGGCCAGCATCTGCGCGAGTCCCTGGGTGAAGGTGACGATCGCGCCCTTGGTCGTCGCGTAGTCCAGCAGGTGCGGGCTGGGCTGGTACGCCTGCACGGACGTGGTGTTGATGACACAGCCGCCGGCCGGGATGTGCGGCAGGGCGAACTTGGTGAGCCAGAACATGCCGTACAGGTTGGTCCGCATCACGCGGTCGAACTGCTCGGTGCTGATCGCCTCGATGCCGTCCGGCTGGGCCATCTGGTAGGCGGCGTTGTTCACGAGGACGTCGATACGGCCGAACTCGCCGACCGCCCGCTCGATCAGCGAACGGCAGTTGTCCTCCTCGCGGATGTCGCAGGACACGGCGACCGCCTTGCGCCCCGCCTCCTCGACCAGCCGGGACGTCTCGCGGGCGTCCTCCTCCTCCGCGTCGAGGTGCGTGAACAGCACGTCGGCGCCCTCGCGGGCGAAGGCGAGCGCCACCGCGCGGCCGATGCCGGAGTCCCCTCCTGTGATCACGGTCTTGAGGCCGTCGAGACGGCCCGTGCCGCGGTAGGAGTCCTCACCGTGGTCGGGCGGGGGGTCCATGGGGCCGGTCCAGCCGGGATGCGGCTGGTCCTGGGCGGGGAAGTCGGGGCGAGGGTGCTGCGTGACCGGATCGGGCCGGTCACCGCGCTGGTCCGTCACAGTGGCCTCCTGCGTCTCGGGTGGACGGGACAGGCGACCGGGTTCCCTCGTTGTGGCGGGTGAAAAGCGTTTTCTGCCGGTCAGACCGTCGGAGTGTGCTGCCCCGTGGCGCGCAGCCAGTCCCGGCGGGCGAGGTTGTACAGCCGCAGCAGATGCTTCGCCACGGCGCAGGGAGCGGCGTCGGCGTGGCACTGGCGGCACGTCTGCATGTGCTGCTCGTAGGTGGAGCGCGCGTTTTCCAGCGCGTCGTTGGCAGTGGACATCGACATCTCCGGGCAGGGGCGCCGTCCGCGGACGGCGAAAAGTTGACTGACTGGTACACCCGGAACAAGCTGATCATGTTACTGGCGGTACTGGGAAACCCGGCTTCACTCCGAGGAGACCGGAGCCGCATGCGGCCTTCTCCTGTCCCTGGGCGATCCGGCACCCACACACCCGGCGGCCCGGGCCAAGGACGAGCAGGTGCCCCCGAATCCCTTGCGTATCGGTGTGGCGGCTGCCCCGGCGGGACGGCCGGCCCCGCTCGGGGCGTCCCTCACCCGCGCACTGGAGGCACCGGCCCCGCACCTCGCGCGGGCCCCGCGACGGCGGCCGGCCGCACGAGGTGACTGTCACGGTGTGTGACAGCCGCTCCGAGCCCCGGTCGGGCCGGCGAGCGGTGCGAGACCCGGTGGACAAGGCCCGTGTGGCGGGGCCCCGCGGCCCCGGCTGCTCACCTGCTCGCGCCGGCGGACCTGCCCGCACACTCGCCGGCCCGCCCCCGAGTGCACGCCGAACCCCGTGACGCGCGGGTGGCCACGCCCGTCCACCGGAGCCCCGGTCACCCGTACCGCTCGCCCCGCTGCCCCCGGCCGGCGGTGCCGCCGACCGGGGGACCGACCTCGGCGCACCGGTACGGGCACGCGTAACGACCCTGGCTCATAAGTCCGTTGGGCCTTCCCGGGGGGGGCCATTAGGATCGTCGTACGGCATCGCGTGCCGGTCACCGGCCGGGTGAGGCATGGAGGTGCCCGTGAGATTGCCTTGCGGAGGCATTCCACCCATGTCAGTCGAGTTGAACCACACCATCGTCCACGCCCGGGACAAGCGGGAGTCGGCCGAGTTCCTGGCCCGCATCCTGGGCCTGGAGGCCGGGGCCGAGTGGGGCCCGTTCGTTCCCGTGTCCACGAGCAACGGGGTCACCCTGGACTTCGCCACGATCCCGGCGGAGTCGATCGTCATGCAGCACTACGCCTTCCTCCTCTCCGACGAGGAGTTCGACGCGGCCTTCGCCCGGATCCGGCAGGCCGGGATCACCTACTACGCCGACCCGCACGGGAAGCAGCCGGGCGAGATCAACCACCACCACGGCGGACGCGGCCTGTACTTCCACGATCCGGCCGGACACGGCATGGAGATCATCACCCGCCCCTACGGCAGCCACGAGCCGCCGGCGGAGTCCTGAGGGAGGGGCGGGCCGCGGCACTCGCCGCGGCCCGGCCCGGACGGGCCCCTCCCGGCGCGGGCACGGCACACTGTGCGGGTGAACGACTTCCGCCCGGTCCACCGGGCACCCGCCCCGGAGGTGTACGGACGCCTGCGCGTACAGACCCACGACCTCTCCCCCGCCGACTGGCTCGGGGAACACGGGCCCGGTCAGGGCGCCTTCGGCACGGTGGCGGCCGTCGCCGCGCCGGGATTCGCCGCCTACGCACGCGTCCTGCACCCGGCCGGACTCGACGATCGGCCGGTGCGCTGGTCGACGGTGGCCGCCGCCCACGGAACACGGGTGGCGCCGCGCACCCGCTGGCACGAGGTCATCGGGAGGGACGAGGAGTACGTCAACGCCTCCGACCACGGCATGCCCGGCGTGTGGGACGAACACCCCGAGGAGGGGCCGACCCCGCCGGTCGTCGCCCGGGCGCTGCTGCCGGTCCTGGCCCGGCACACCGGGAACGCGGAGCGGTGCTGGTTCGGGCTGTGGGAGGGGTACGGCCACTGGGACTTCGACCGGTTCCCGAGGTTCGAGACCCCGGGCCGCGCGGAGGTCCTGCTGGCCGGCCCGCTGGCCGACGTCGTCTCCCCGTCGTCCCTGGACGTGTCCGCCTGTCTTCCCGACCTGTGGTGGCCGCAGGACCGCGCCTGGTGTCTGGGCGGTGACGTGGACCTGGCCAGTACCTATGTGGGAGGTGCGCCGGAACTGATCGCCGACCTGCTGGCCGCGCCGGACCTGGAGGCACATCCGGTGACCGCGGACGATCCCGTCGGCTGAGCCCGCCCTCCGCGCGGAGCAGGGAGCGGGACGCCGCCCGGGGCGGCGTCCCGCGTGTCACCGTCGGCCGTGCACCGGTTACGGCGTCACGACCCTGCCGCCGAACGTCACCACGAGGTGGCCGTCCGAGGCGAAGGACCAGCCGAGCGCGCCCGCGTACGCGGAGCAGCGGGAGCCGTTGGTGCCGGCCCAGAACTGGTTGGAGCCGTCGGCGTCACCGATGGTCTTGTCGTTCGATCCGCTCACGGCGAAGCGGCACGACGTGTCGGTGCGGAACACCGAAGTACCCGCGTCGAACGAGTAGTTGCGCTGTGCGTTGTCGATGCCGACGTTGTCGGACACCGTCATCGTGCCGGGGTTGCTGTTGTAGGTGAATCCGTGGTGGCCGTTCTTGTAGGCGATGTTGTGCCGCACCACGTGGTTCACCGCGATGTCGTCACCGCCCAGCTTGTAACCGTTGCGGTCGCCGTTGGAGTTGACCGTGCCGTCGCTCAGGGTGCCGTTGGCGTAGGACAGGGAGTACTCGATGGTCACCGGGCCGATGGCGCCGGTGTCCGTCTTGGTGTACAGGTCCCAGCCGTCGTCGATGTTGTGGTGCGAGACGTCGTAACGGAAGACGTTGCCGGTGCCGGTGGTCAGCTTCGCGGCGAACCCGTCGGCGTCCTCGCCGTCGGAGTCCGCGTTGTCGTGCGACTCGGAGCTGACGATCAGATTGTTCGACGGCCACTGGGAGTTGGGGGTGGTGGAGGAGATACGGCCCAGTTGCAGGCCGGTGTCGCGGTTGTAGGCGGTCACCACTCGCTCGACGACGTTGTTGCTGCCGCCGACGAAGATTCCGTTGTCCCCGGCGTGCTCGACGGTCAGGCCGTACAGGCGCCAGTAGGAGGCGTTCAGCTGGATGCCCCGGTTGGCCGGACTCTCGCTCTGCGCCGCGAAGTCCAGTACGGGCCTCTCGCCCGGGTAGGCCGACAGGGTGGTGCGGGCGCCGGAGGTGCCGTCCGTGCCGGCCGGGATGGTGACCGTGGAGGACGGGGTGTACGTCCCTCCGCGCAGGTAGATCGTGCCGCCGGGCGTGACGCGGCTGATGGCGGAGGTGAGCGTGGTCGGAGCCGACTCCGTGCCGGCCGCGCCGGCGCTGCCGCTCGGTGACACGTAGAGCACGGTGCCGGTCGTCGCCGCGGACACGTCGGCGTCGAGGTAGTCGAGGTTGGGCAGGCCGTCGGCGGCGGTGGGGGTGAGGCGGATCGTGTTGGCGCCGGCCTTGACCGGCACCGTGAGCGTCTTCGTCGCCCAGGTGTTCCAGGCGCCGGTGGTCTCGAACGGCACCGTGGTGGCCGCCGTCCCGTTGACCGCGACGGTCGCGGGCCGGGCGGCTGTCGTCCCGTTGGCGAAGCGGACACCGAGGGTCGCGGTGCCCGCGCCGGCGGCGTTCACCGTGAACTGGGCGTACGCGCCGGGGGCGTTGGTGCCGTTGCAGAAACCGCTGCCGGAGAATCCGGTCCAGTCGGAGTCGACGGTGCCGGTGCACACCGCGGGGGAACTCTCGGCTTCGTAACGGGTGGGGGCGGCCTGAGCGGTGGTGCCGGACAGCGCGACGAGCGTGCCGGCGAGCAGACCGGCGCACGCGAGGGCGGATCTGAGTTGCATCGGCGTGTCTCCTAGCGGTTCGGGCTCGGCTGTGCGGATGCGGATGTCCAAAGGGGTGAACCCGGCGGCCGGCCATGGCATGGTGAAGGCCGCCGGAAAGCGCTTTCCCTCTAGGAGTTCCCGACGCTAGGGATTAGCCGTCGCACGCGTCAATAGTCGCGTACGTGATCCTTATTCAGACATATGAATAGGGTGGCCGGTGCGTCCGAGGTGGTCCTCGACTCCGCCTCGGACGCCCTCCTGCTGGACGACGCCGAACGCGTCCCTCCACGACCTCGTCCGCACCGCCGCCAAACCCACCGGCCCCCTGCGCAGCGCCCTGTACAGCCCGCTCCGCGCCTGCGCGGACCGAGAGCCCGTCAGCATGGCTCGGGTTCCGGTTCCTCGGCCCCGGCCGGGCGCCAGTCGTTCCCCCGCTGGACGAATTCCGCACCGTGGCGCGCTGAGCCGCCGCGCCGACTGCGCCGAGAGACCGCAGGCGGGAAACGACCGGGGTGCGCCACACCTCCCCGAAAACCGCGGGATCCTCCGTGCGCAGGGCCTTCGAGCAGGAGGACCGGACTCGGCCCGGCAGCGGAAAGACGTCCGGGTCCGCCCCGTGGGGCGGACCCGGACGCGCCGGCCAGAGGAGCAGCGGATCAGACGAGGTCGAACCGGTCCGCGTTCATGACCTTGTCCCAGGCGGCGACGAAGTCCCTGACGAACTTCTCCTTCGCGTCGTCGCTCGCGTAGACCTCGGCGAGGGCACGCAGTTCGGAGTTGGAGCCGAAGACGAGGTCGGCGCGGCTGCCGGCCCACTTCAGCTCGCCCGTGGTCGCGTCACGGCCCTCGAACGTGGTCTGGTCCTCGGAGGTCGCCTTCCACGTCGTCCCCAGGTCGAGCAGGTTGACGAAGAAGTCGTTGGTGAGGGCGCCGGGCGTGTGGGTGAGCACGCCGAGCTGCGACTGCTGGTGGTTGGCACCGAGGACGCGCAGGCCGCCGACGAGGACGGTCAGCTCGGGGGCGCTGAGGTTCAGCAGGTTCGCCTTGTCGAGCAGCAGGAACTCGGCCGGCAGGCGGTTGCCCTTGCCGAGGTAGTTGCGGAAGCCGTCCGCGGTGGGCTCCAGCGCCTCGAAGGACTCGGCGTCGGTGTGCTCCTCGGTGGCGTCCACGCGGCCCGGGGTGAAGGGCACCTGGACCTGGAAGCCGCCTTCCTTGGCGGCCTTCTCCACGGCCGCGACACCGCCCAGGACGATGAGGTCGGCCAGCGAGACCTTCCGGGCGCCGGAGGAGGCGTTGAACTCCTGCTGGACGCCCTCGAGGGTGCGCAGCACCTGAGCGAGCTGGTCGGGGTCGTTGACCTCCCAACCGCTCTGCGGGGCGAGCCGGATACGGGCGCCGTTGGCACCACCGCGCTTGTCGCTGGCGCGGAACGTCGACGCGGACGCCCACGCGGTGGTGACCAGCTGGGACACGCTGAGGCCCGAGTCGAGCAGCTTGGTCTTCAGGGTCGCGATGTCCGCGTCGTCGATCAGCTCGCCCTCCCGCTCCGGCAGCGGGTCCTGCCACAGCAGGGTCTCCTGCGGGACCTCCGGGCCGAGGTACAGCGACTTCGGGCCCATGTCACGGTGGGTGAGCTTGTACCAGGCACGGGCGAAGGCGTCCGCGAACTCCTGCGGGTTCTCGTGGAAGCGGCGGGAGATGGGCTCGTAGACCGGGTCGAAGCGCAGCGCGAGGTCGGTGGTGAGCATCGCCGGGGCGATCTTCTTCGACGGGTCGTGGGCGTCCGGGACCGTGCCCTCGCCCGCGCCGTCCTTGGGCCGCCACTGCTTGGCGCCGGCCGGGGACTCGGTCAGCTCCCACTCGTGCCCGAAGAGGTTGTCGAAGAAGCCGTTGCTCCACCGGGTCGGCGTGGCGGTCCAGGTGACCTCCAGGCCGGAGGTGATGGTGTCGGCGCCCTTGCCGGTGCCGTAGCTGTTCCGCCAGCCCAGGCCCTGCTCCTCGAAACCGGCGGCCTCGGGGTCGGCACCGACGTGGTCCGCGGGGCCGGCACCGTGGGTCTTGCCGAAGGTGTGGCCGCCGGCGATCAGGGCGACGGTCTCCTCGTCGTTCATCGCCATACGCGCGAACGTCTCGCGGATGTCGCGGGCCGCGGCGAGCGGGTCCGGATTCCCGTTCGGGCCCTCGGGGTTGACGTAGATGAGGCCCATCTGGACGGCGCCGAGCGGGTTCTCCAGCTCACGGTCGCCGGTGTAGCGCTTGTCGTCCAGCCAGGTGGTCTCGGGACCCCAGTAGACGTCCTCCTCCGGCTCCCACACGTCCTCACGGCCGCCGCCGAAGCCGAAGGTCTCGAAACCCATGGACTCCAGGGCGACGTTGCCGGCGAGGATCAGCAGGTCGGCCCATGAGATCCGCCGGCCGTACTTCTTCTTCACCGGCCACAGCAGGCGGCGGGCCTTGTCCAGGTTGGCGTTGTCGGGCCAGCTGTTCAGCGGGGCGAAGCGCTGCTGGCCGGCGCCGGCACCGCCGCGGCCGTCGCTGATGCGGTAGGTGCCCGCACTGTGCCAGGCCATACGGACCATCAGCGGGCCGTAATGGCCGAAATCGGCCGGCCACCAGTCCTGGGAGGTGGTGAGCACCTCCTCGATGTCCCGCTTCACGGCCGGAAGGTCCAGGCCACGGAACGCCTCGGCGTAGTCGAAGTCCTCACCGAGCGGGTTCGCCACGGCCGGGTTCTTGGCAAGAATCTTCAGGTTGAGCCGCTCCGGCCACCACTGACGGTTGCCTCCGCCCTGGGTCGGGTGCAGGGCACGGTCGTGGGCGACGGGGCAGCCGCCCCCCGCCCCGTCCGCCTTCGCGTCTGTGACGATCGCGTCGTGGTTCTCAGTCATGGCAATCCTTCCGAACTGTGCGGAACGTGGTGCTCAGGAACTGCGGCCGGTGGAACAGGCGGGGCAGGTGCCCCAGTACACGACCTCGGCCTCGTCGATGGCGAAGCCGCGGTCGTTCGAGGCGGTCAGGCAGGGCGCGTCGCCGACGGCGCAGTCGACGTCGGCGACGGCGCCGCACGACCGGCACACGATGTGGTGGTGGTTGTCGCCCACGCGTCCTTCGAACCGGGCCGGATGGCCGGCCGGCTCGATCCGGCGCACGAGGCCCGCGGCGGCCAGCGCGTGGAGAGCCTCGTAGACGGCTTGCAGGGAGATGTGGCCCACGCGCTCGCGGACTCCGGAGGCGATCGCCTCGACGCCGAGGTGGTCACCGTCCCGGACGGTCTCCAGCAGCGCGACGCGAGCCGCCGTCACGCGCAGGCCGGCACCGCGGAGTTGTTCGGCGGTGGTCGGGGCCGGGGAGGCGGTCATGGCGCTGAACTTACCGGCATAAACACGAGGGATTCAAGAAAACGAACGATGCAATTCTGGCCGTATACCGGCACCGGAACGTCACCTCTCGGCCACGCGCGTTCATCTCCGCCTCCGCCGGCACCGGCGCGTGCACCCTCGCGTGGCTCAGCCCGACACGATGGACACGGCCACATCGACGGACGGCGCGAGGCGGAGCGCCGGCTGAGGCCGATGGTCGGGCCGAGCGCGGGACGGGCATGCCCGCATCATGGGGCCGCGCGTACCGCGCCGGCCCCGCGGCCGGCCGGACGGTCCCGCGCACGGGTGAGCCGGCGTGCTCGCGCGGGCTTCCGGGAGACCCAGGGCGGGCGGGACCGGCCCGGCCTCGCTCAGTCGGTGTGCCGGCCGGCGGTTCGCGCGGACCGGTAGCGGCGGGCCAGGGCGTGGAACGCCTCCTTCGGCTCCCAGTGCCAGCCGGAAGCGGGGTCGTCCGGCCGGTCCTTGACGGTCTTGGTCAGGGCGTAGCTCGCCATGTCGAGGTCGTGGCGCGGGTCGCCCGGACGGTGCGGGGCGTCGGGAGTCACGAACTCGAAGGCCATCGCCGCGTACAGGCCCGTCGAGCAGAAGACGTCGAGGAGCCGCAGGAGCCAGTCCGCCTGCGTGCGCTCGCTGCGGACCAGGTCACCCTTGATCTCCTCGGGTTCCTTGTCGTAGTCGACGACGTCCCAGCCCATGCCGCCGGTCCGGGGTGCCCCGACGTAGGCACAGGTGCCGAACTCGGTGACGGCCAGCGGTTTGCCCCACCGCAGATGGCGGTTCAACTCCCTGACGTGGTCCGACCGGTGGGGGAAGTACGCGTAGTAGTCGATGCCCACGATGTCGAACAGGTCCCAGTCGACCCGGTCCTCCTGGGCGGCGGCATAGCTGAGCCGGCCGCCGAAGACGGAGCGGCCGACGGCGGCGGCCTTCGCCGTGAAACGGTCCAGTCGGCGTTGCGTCCCGACGGGGTCCAGCGTGCCGTCGAGCATGTTGCGGACACGTTCCAGGACGGTGTCGCCGGGGACGATGCCGGGCACGAACAGCGAGAACTCGCTGCCCACGCTGAGGTCCACGGCGGCACCCTGGCGGCGCAGCCGCTCCGCGAACCGGCCGGTCTCGGCGAGGTGTTCCAGGATGTCCCGCTCCGGCACGTCACCGAGGGTCGGCTGGAGCCAGACGCGCAGCCCTCGTTCGGCCGCCTCGGCGGCGGTGGCGGTGAGGCGTTCGACGCCGTCACCGGTCACGTCGACCGTGTCGGCGTACAGGTCGTCGCGGATGACCCGGACGTCCTCCCGCATCCGGGCCACGCTGAAGGCCGTACCCGGTGTCTCCCCCTCCCCCACCGTGTACACGACCCCTCGGTGGCGCAGTCCGTCCCACGCTGCCCGGGCCCGGTCCGACGGCGCCGCCGCGGCCAGTCCCGCGGACGCCATGCCGGCCAGGAACTGCGCGCGCTTGATCCCCTCGGTCCTCCGCATACGGTCACCCTGCCGGCCCGGCCGCCCCGGCGCCGTCGGCCGACGGTCCACGAAAGGGGGCCGAAGGGTGGCGGTCCGGTGCCGAAGGGAGGCCGTACCGCGCCGAAGGGTGGCGGTCCGGTACCGGAAGGCAGCCCTGCCGTGCCGGCAGGCGCGCCACACGCTCCTCCCGCGAACCGCCACACCAGGCGCACGGGCCCCCTGGATGAGAAGATCGGGCCTGGTCATCCGGACTCCGTCAGGAGGTGGCCGTCAGGAGGACGCTGGTGGACCTGGACGCCGTCGCCGACGAGCTGTACGGGCTGCGCCCGCAGGAGTTCGTCGCCGCCCGCGACCGCCGCGCCCGGGATGCCCGCACGGCCGGTGACCAGGACCTCGCCAAGGCGGTCGGTGCGCTGCGGCGGCCGAGTCAGGCCGCCTGGGTCTGCAATCTGCTGGTGCGCCGGCAGCCGGAGGAGGTCCGGTCACTGCTCGGTCTGGGCGAGGAACTGCGCCGTGCGCACCGGGAACTGGACGGAGCGCGGCTGCGCCGGCTGGCCTCTCGGCAGAACGAGGTGATCGGCGCGCTGGGCCGGCAGGCCCGGCAGCTGGCCGCGCAGGCCGGGCATCCGGTCGGTGAGAGCGTCCAGCGGGCGGTCGAGGAGACGCTGCACGCCGTGCTCGCCGACCCCGGGGCCGCGCGGGACTGGGCGGCGGGCCGGCTGGTGAGACCGCTCAGCGCGACGGCCGGTTTCCCGGCGGCCGACGAGGCCCTCCTCCGCCGCCGGCCCGCTCCCCGCGCCGCCGGACCGGAGAGGCCCGCCCGGGCCGAGCTCCGTACGCCGGACAAGGACAAGGCCCGTGTAGGGGACAGGAACCGTACGCCGGACAAGGACCGGCCACGCGACGAGGAACACCTCCGGCGCCTGGCCGAGGTGCGCGAGCTGGCCGGGGAGGCCGAGCGGGAGCTGCGCGCACGGGAGGCGGAGGCCGGTGCCGCCGGGCGGGCGGCGCGGGAGGCCGGTGTCCGGGTGGCCGAGGCGGCGGAACAGGTCCGTGCGCTGCGCGGGCGGCTGCGGCAGGCCGAGGAGGAGGAGCGGCGGGCGCGGGCCGGTGAGCAGGAGGCGCGGGAGCGGGTGCGCCAGGCCGACCGGGCCGCCCGCGAGGCCCGACGCCGGTCCGGGACGGCCGCCGCGCGGGTGGAACGACTGCGCGGCGGCTGACACGGAGGCGGGCAGTGGGTGTCCGGGGCGCCCGACCCCGCGGTGGGCGTCCTCGCTCTGGGTGCGGCCGGTCCCGTCGTCCGTGGCCCGCACGGTGGTCTGTCGTCCGGCAGCCGTGTGAAGTTCGGCGCGCGGCGTGATGGGCCACGGGTGGCCGGGCAAAGGTCCCCTTCATGCCCCACGCGAATTCCCTGCGGCAGGTGATGTGATGACCACGGCGACGACCCGGACGAGCCGGACGCCGCCCGTCGGCAGCGGCGCCCCGGCCGTCCGGCTCTCCTCACCGGCCGCCCAGCCCTCCCTGCCCTCGCTCACCGGCCTGCGCTGGATGGCGGCGTTGCTGGTGTTCGGACTGCACGTGCACAACTTCGGCTACTTCGGCGGTACCGGTGGCCGCCTGGTGTCCTGGGGGTTCGGCGCCGGAGCCACCGGTGTGTCGTTCTTCTTCCTGCTGTCCGGATTCGTACTGACCTGGTCCGCGCGGCCCGGCGACCGCGCCCTCGCCTTCTGGCGGCGGCGCATCGCCCGTATCTACCCGGTGCACCTGGCCACCCTCGCCGTCGCATTCCTCATGGCGTACACGCTCACGCACCAGGCGCGGCCGACCGCGCACCAGACCCTCGCCAACGCGCTGCTGCTGCACTCCTGGTGGCGCCCGTGGTGGCAGACCCTGAACCCGGTCAGCTGGTCACTGGCCTGTGAGGCGTTCTTCTACGCCGCCTTCCCCGCGCTGATCCTGCTGCTGCGCCGGCTCGGCGCACGCGGCTCGACCGCGCTGGGCGCGCTGTCGGTGGCCGCGGTCATGGTGCTGGCCTGGGCCGAGGCCCACCACTGGTGGACCCGGTCGGTCTACTCGTTCCCCGCCGCGCGGCTGCCCGAGTTCGTGCTCGGCGCGGTCACCGCGCGGCTGGTGCTGCTGGGCCGCTGGCGCGGGCCGGGGCTGGAGGCGTCGCTCGCCCTCGCGGTCATCGGCTACTTCCTCGTCCCGCAGGTCACACCCGGCTATTCCGCCACCGTGTGCACCATCGCCGGGTTCGCCCTGCTGATCCCCGCGGCGGCGGTCGCGGACCTGCGCGGGCTGCCGTCCCTGTGGCGGCACCGGCCAATGGTGCGGCTCGGGGAGCTGTCGTTCGCCTTCTACATGATCCACCTGCTGGTGCTGCGGGCCGCCACGAGCGTGCTGGGCACGAAGCCGCGCTTCGGTGTCCTGGCCGGTATGGCCGTCACCACGGCCGCGTTCGCCGTGGCGCTCGCCCTGTCCTGGGCGCTGTACGAGGGGGTGGAGCGCCCGGCGAGACGGCTGCTGCTGCGCCGCCGGCCGGCCCGGCGCCCGCGGACGATCCCGCCACCGCAACCGGATGCCGCTCCCCTTCGACAGCCGGAGGCGGTACCGGCACCCGACCCGCCGGGAGGCGGCGGCGCCGGCGGGTGACTGACGGCGTCACCACCCCGGGTCGCGCCCGGTGCCCCCCGGGGCGCCGTTCGCCGAGTTGTCCCCTTCCTCCGTGCTGGTCCCGTCCGGGCGGCCGGGAGCCGGTCGTACGCGCGGGTGACGTCGGCAACAGCAGGGAGAGCCCGGCGGGTTTCGGGGTAAGCGGCTCCCGACGCCGGCCCGGCGGCACACACCGACGGGCCGGCACCGCTCGACCACACCGAAGGAGCCGTTCGACGTGCGCGGGAAACACACCGGACGGAGCCGGGGGCCGGGAGCCGGCCCGCCCGCCGCCGCCCCTGTCCACCGCCGGTCCGTGCTGTCCCATGCCAGGGCGCGCCCCGGTCACCGCTCCCTTCCCCGTCCGGGGGCGGGGGGACGATCGCCGGCTCACTGAGCGACGGCGTGCGCGCGTGACGGCGGCCGGAACGACGTCCCGATACCGCCGCTGCCGGTGCCGAGGGAGGACGGGTCCCGTGGCCGCCCCGGGGTTTGGCCGGGTCGGACACCGAGGGCTACGGTGGTCGGTCGGCAATGATCGGCTCGGGGGAGCCGGCCGACCGGCGTCGGCACCCGGCTGTGTGAGAGGAGAGGATGAGAGTGCCGGAGCAGGACGTGGCCACATCGGCGCCGCAGGTGGTGAGCGCCTTCCTGGAACGGCGCAGGGAGCAGATCGCCCAGCGCTGGGCCGACGCCCCCTTGTTCCGCTCGGTCTTCACCGTCTCCCGCGACGAGGCGGTCGAGGCGTGCAAGGCCGTGGTGGACGCGCTGTCCGAGGTGGCCGTCAGCGGCCGGCTGGAGGACATCGAGGCGCCCGGGTACGCGTCGGTGCGTGACCAGTTGGGCCGGATGACCCACTACCGGACGCGCACCGGATCGACCCCGGCACAGATCGCCGACGAGGTGGCCGTGCTGCGCGCACCCGCGGTCGAGCTGCTGCGCGAGGAGTTCGCCGACCCCGCCGCCCCGCACGCTCAGGAGAGTGTGCTGGCGCTGACCCTGCTGATGGGAACGCTGCGCCTGGTGGTGATGGAGACGGCGCTGGACGCGAACGCGGAGCTGATCGAGCGGCAGCGTCAGCAGTTGCTCGAAGTGGCCACCCCGGTCATCAAGTTGTGGGAGGGCACGGTCGCCGTACCGCTGATCGGGACGCTGGACAGCGCGCGCAGCCAGGTGGTGATGGAGTCACTGCTGGAGGCCATAGTCGACCAGCGCGCCCGCTACGCCATTCTCGACATCACCGGGGTGCCGACCGTCGACTCGCTCGTCGCGCAGCACCTGATGAAGACGGTCGCCGCGGCACGGCTGATGGGTGCCGAGTGCATCGTCTCCGGGATCCGCCCGGCCATCGCGCAGACCATCGTGCAGCTCGGCATCGACCTGGGATCGGTGCTCACCCGGGCCTCGCTGGCCGACGCGCTGGCCTACGCGCTGGGCCGCCAGGGCATAGAGGTGTCCCGTTCGGACGCGGCTGCGAGCGCCCGGTGAACCAGCCCGTTCCTCGTCACTCGCCCCAGGTCCCGGTGCTCGCCCTGGGCGACGTCCTGCTCGTCTCCCTCCAGGGCGAGCTGCACGACGGCATGGCCGAACAGCTCCAGCACGACATCACCAGCCGCATCGCCACGAGCCGGGTGACCGGCGTGGTGCTCGACATCTCCGGCGTGGACATCGTCGACTCCTTCCTCGGCCGGGTGCTCGCGGAGATCGCCTCCACGGCCCGGCTGCTGGCGGCCCGTACGGTGCTCGCCGGTATGCGGCCCGCGGTGGCGATCACCCTGGTCGAGCTGGGGCTCACGCTGCCCGGGCTGGTCACCGCCCTGGATGTCGACCGTGCCATGGAACTGCTGTCCCAGAGGGGGAGCTGATGCAGGTGTCCGGCCAGGCGCCCGCGACGAGTCTGCCCATCGACTCGGACGCGGATCTGGCCTGGGTCCGGCAGGAGGTGCGGCAGCGCGCGGCGAAGCTCGGTTTCGGTCTGGTGCAGCAGACCAAGCTGGTCACGGCGGCGAGCGAGCTGGCCCGCAACACGCTGGTGCACGGCGGTGGCGGCCGGGCGGAGATCACGCCGCTGGACAACGGCCGTAGCCGGGGGCTGCGGATGCGTTTCATCGACAGCGGTCCCGGCATCCGCGACCTGGAGCTGGCCATGACCGACGGCTATACCTCCGGCGGCGGCCTGGGACTCGGCCTGAGCGGAGCGAAACGGCTGGTGCACGAGTTCAGTGTCGACACCGCACCCGGCCGGGGCACGACCGTCACGGCCGTCGCCTGGGTGACGCAGGTTCCCTCGTCACGTCCGGTGCTGGGATGAGCCGGGTGTGGGAGATCCCGGTGCACGACTCCACGCGCGTCCGGGACGCCCGGACAGCGACCCAGGAGGCGTGCGCGGAGGCGGGCCTCGCCGCACCGCGCACCGCCGCCGCGGAGCTGGTCGCCACCGAGCTGGCCACCAACCTGCTCAGGCACGCGGGCGGGGGCCGGATGGTGGTGAACCTCGTGGCGCCGCCGGCCGGCGCGGGCACGTCGGTCCAGATGTTCTCGCTGGACCACGGGCCGGGCCTCGCGGACGCCGGCACGGCCCTGCGGGACGGTTACTCCACCGCCGCCGGCTCGCTCGGCGCGGGCCTGGGCAGCTGTGCGCGCAGCGCGAACGCCTTCCATCTGTACAGCCTGCCGGGCCGCGGGACGGTGACGGCGGCCCGGATCGACCCGGAGCCCCGCGCGCGCGGGACCGCGCAGGCGCAGGTGCCGGCGGGCGGGATCACGACCGCGCTCTCCCAGGCGGAGCAGTGCGGTGACGCCTGGGGCTGGGTGCGCTCCGGCGGCCTGGTGACCCTGCTGCTCGCCGACGGTCTCGGGCACGGACCGAAGGCCGCCCACGCGTCCACGGCTGCGGTGGCGGAACTGCGCCGCGCCGCGCACCTGCCGCCGGCGGAGATCCTGCGCCGGCTGCACGTGGCGCTGCGGCCCACCCGGGGCGCGGCGGTGACGGTGGCGCAGGTGGACACGGACCGGGCCGAGCTGTCCCTCGCCGGCGTCGGGAACGTCTCCGCCCGGGTGCGTACCGGGGTCAGCTGGACGTCGCACCTCTCCCATCCGGGGATCGTCGGGGCGTACTTCCCGGCGCGCGTCCCCGTGCGCCGGCTGCCGTGGCGCCCGGACAGCATCCTCGTGCTGCACAGTGACGGGCTGCCCAGCCGCTGGACGCCGCCGGAGGACCCCCGGCTGCTCGCCCACGACCCGTCGGTGGTGGCCGCGGCGATCCTGCGTGAAGCGGGCAGCCCCGCCCGCCCCGCTCGCGACGACACCAGTGTGGCCGTACTGGCCCCCGACCGCCGGACCAGCCCCCATGACAGCCGCCTCTGACTCGTGGACCATCGCCTCCGCCGCCGACGCCGCCCGCGTCCGCGCCCTGCTGGCGCGGCTCACGGCCGACGCCGGCGTGCCCGCGCTCGACCGCGCCCGCTTCCTGGCCGCGTTCGGCACCCGGCTGCGCCGCGGCCTCGGTGAGGGACGTACGGAGCTGACGGTGACCGCCGAGTCCGCCGGGCCGGGCGGGGGGCTGCGGGTCGTCCTCGACGGGCCGGAGCCCTGGCAGCGCACCCTCGCCTGCCCCGTGCCCGTGGCCGGACCGCTGCCCGGGCCGGGTGAGGCCGGGCTCGCCGAGGCACTGCTGGACGCCGACGAGGCCGCCGCCGGCCTGCTGGCGCATCTGGAGGAGACGGAGGAGCTGGTCCGGTTCCACCGGGAGGAACTGCACCAGACCAACCAGGGTGTCCTGGCACTGCACGCCGAGCTGGAGGCCGCGGCGCTGGCGCAGCGTGAGCACCTGGAGGCCGAGCGGGCGGCACGCGCGGAGGCGGAGAACGCCCGCAGGCTGCTGACCTTCCTGGCCGATGCCAGCGCGGTCCTCAACGCCTCCCTCGACCACGAGGACATCCTGCGCCGGCTGCCCGGTCTGCTGGTCCCGGAGTACGCCCGGCACGTGGACATCTGGCTCGTGGACGACGAGGGGGCTCCGCCGGGCGCGCGGGCGGCGGCCACGGTGACCGCGGCCCGTACCGGCCGCCCGCAGCACGCGGGCGCCCACCCCGGCGGGTTGCCGGGGGTGGACGACCTGCCGGCCTCGGCGCTGTCCCCGGACCGGCCGCTGCTGTGCCTGCCGCTCGGCGCGCGCACCGTGCGGGGCGTGCTGACGCTGGCCGCGCCGGGCGACCGCTTCGACGCGGACACCACCGTGATGCTGCTGGAACTGGCCCGGCGTGCGGGCATCGCCCTGGAGAACGCCCGTGCCTACGAGCAGCACCGGGACGTCGCCGAGGCCCTCCAGCGGGCCCAGCTCACCGAGCTGCCCGACACCGCGGGGCTGGCGCTGGCCGCACGCTATCTGCCGGCGACGCACGGGCTGAACATCGGCGGCGACTGGTACGACGCGTTCCCGCAGCCCGACGGCAGTGTGCTGACGGTGATAGGTGACGTGACGGGGCACGGGCTGCGCGCGGCGGTCATCATGGGCCAGCTGCGCACCGCGCTGCGCGCCTACGCCGTCGAGGGCAACGGCCCGGCGCGGATCCTGACCCTGCTGCACCGGATGCTGCGTCACCAGGAGCCGGAGCTGTACGCGACGTGCGCGATCGCCCGGTTCACTCCCGGCGGGACCGAGGTGGTCTGGGCGGCGGCCGGGCATCCGCCCGCCGTCGCGCGCGGACCCGGGGGTGAGGTGCGGGTGCTGGACGCCAGACCCGGGATCATGCTGGGCGTGCCGATGCCGTACGAGTACGAGGAGTGCACCGTCGAGTTGCCGGCGGGGTCCACCCTCGCGCTGTACACGGACGGTCTGGTGGAGCGGCGGTCCGCGGGGATCGACGCGGGCATCGACCGGCTGGCCCAGGCGATGGGCGCGCTCGGCCCACTGGAGCTGGAGGACCTGGACGCGGCGGCCGACTCCGTGCTGAAGCCGATGCTGCACGACTCCGAGCACGACGACGACATCTGCCTGTTGCTGTGCCGCACCACTCAGGACGCCACGCGGGACTGACCGGTGCTGTCGCGGGGCCCGGTGATGCCCGGTGTGCCGCCGCGTCCGGCCCCTCGGTGACCCGCGGGCGGGCCCGTAGTCACGCGAGGGGCCGGCGGCCGGTCAGGCGGCGGACGGGAACCGTTCCCAGACCCGGTGGCCGCCGAGCAGGTGGGTGAGCTGCTGGAACACGGCGGCGACGGTGTCGCCGGTCACCACGCCGGGCGCGTCGAGAGGGATACCGACCGCTTCCAGGGCGCTCTCCCCGCCGCTGGTGGCGCCGATGGCCTTGCCGTGCCGGTACGCCTCCGCCAGCAGCAGTCCGACGCGGGGGTCGGGGGTGGCCTGCTGGACGGTGGGCCGGCCCGCCTTGGCGTCGCGGGCGCCGTAGGCGTCGGCGCCCACTCCGGGCGTGCCGGCCACCAGGAGGGCGTCGAACTCCACGGAGCGGGCGGTGGCGTAGGTCCGCTGGACGGTCAGGGCGCCGTCGCCGTGGCCGAGGGTGCCGCCGGCGGGTGCGACGACCAGCGGGACCATGCCGCCGTCCAGCACCTCCTGGCGTACGGCGCGGACGCCGTCGAGGTCGCCGTCGGGGCCGGTGAGGATGCCGATGATCCGGCCGTCGGCTGGCCAGGTCCGGCCCACCTGGGAGAGGGCGGGACTGGGCTCGACGTCGGCCAGGGGCACGGTGGCCTCGGGGGCGGGCAGCCCGAGGCCGGCGGCGACGCCCGCGCACAGCTCCGGGTCGATGTTCGCCAGGGTCTGCAACGCCCTCTCCCGGATGGCCTGTTCGTAGCACTTGGCGAGTTCGAAGGTGTAGGCGCCGATGATGTGCTCGCGCTCGACCGGGCTCATGCTGAGCCAGAACCGGCGGGGCTGGCTGAAGTGGTCGCCGAACGACTCGGGGGCCTCGCGGACCTTGGTGGCCTCCGGGACCCGTACGGGCGTCTCGACGTACGCGCCCATGTCCGCACCAGCGGTGAACGGGCAGCCGCCGTCGAGGGAGTTGGGCCGGTAGGGGGCGACCCCCCGGTGTACGGCCGTCTGGTGGAAGCCGTCGCGCAGCATGTCGTTGACGGGGGCGTGCGGCCGGTTGATCGGGATCTGCGGGAAGTTGGGGCCGCCCAGACGGGTGATCTGGGTGTCGAGGTAGGAGAAGAGACGGCCGGCGAGCAGTGGGTCGTCGGTGATGTCGATACCGGGGACGAGGTGGCCGACGTGGAAGGCGACCTGTTCGGTCTCGGCGAAGAAGTTCGTCGGGTTGCGGTTCAGCGTGAGCAGCCCGATGGGCTGCACGGGGGCGAGTTCCTCGGGCACGATGTTGGTCGGGTCCAGCAGGTCGATGCCCTCGAAGGTCTGGTCGGGGGTGTCGGGGAAGGTCTGGATGCCGAACTCCCACTCGGGGTGGGCGCCCGCCTCGATGGCGTCGTAGAGGTCACGGCGGTGGAAGTCGGGGTCGACTCCGCCCGCGATCTGCGCCTCCTCCCACACCAGGGAGTGCACGCCCAGCTTCGGCTTCCAGTGGAACTTCACCAGGGTCGTCTCGCCGGCGGCGTTGACCAGGCGGAAGGTGTGGACGCCGAAGCCCTCCATGGTGCGGTACGAGCGGGGGATGCCCCGGTCGGACATGTTCCACAGGGTGTGGTGGGTGGCCTCGGTGTGCAGGGTGACGAAGTCCCAGAAGGTGTCGTGGGCGCTCTGGGCCTGCGGGATCTCCCGGTCGGGGTGCGGTTTGCCGGCGTGGATGACGTCCGGGAACTTGATCGCGTCCTGGATGAAGAACACCGGGATGTTGTTGCCGACCAGGTCGAAGACGCCCTCGCTGGTGTAGAACTTCGTCGCGAAGCCGCGGGTGTCCCGGACGGTGTCCGCGGAGCCCCGGGAGCCGAGCACGGTGGAGAAGCGGACGAACACCGGTGTCTCGACGTCCTCGGCGAGGAACGCCGCCTTGGTCACGTTGGCCGCGGTGCCGTAGCTGCGGAACACGCCGTGTGCGCCGGCGCCGCGGGCGTGGACCACACGCTCGGGGATGCGCTCGTGGTCGAAGTGCATGACTTTCTCGCGCAGGTGGTGGTCCTGGAGGAGCACCGGGCCGCGGGGGCCCGCCTTGAGCGAGTGGTCGGTGTCGTACAGCCGGGTGCCCTGGGCGTCGGTCAGGTAGCTGCCGCTCTGGGCCGTCCGCGCCTGGTCGGCGCCGGTCGGCTGCCCGGTCGGCGAGACGGTTGCCGGGCCGCCCTGGTCGGGCTTGGGAGGCAGCGGCTCGCGGGGCGCGGTCGGCTCGGCGACCGGCGGCGACTCGGGAGCCGGCTTGCCGGGGATGCCGTCCTCCGGGCCCTTGGGCCCGCTCTGGAGGACGTCGGTCACCTTGTCCGCCGCCCGCTTCAGGGGGTTCGTCTCGCTCATCAACACCAATTCCTTCACTGGTCACGGACGGGCCCGCCGCAGACGGGGCGGGCGGGTGTCCGGTGCGCGGTGGTCGGGGCCGGGTCACGCGGCCGGCAGCAGGTACCGGCGGGGGGAAGTCAGGGGAAGGGGCCGCGGCGGACCACGGCCCCCCGGACGGGGTCCCCGGGCCGGGGCGTCCGAAACCGGCGATCGCGAGGATCTCCGGTCGGGGTGAAGTCGGGCCGTCTCCTGTCGAGTTGCCGGGACGGCGGGCCCGCCGGACGTACTGGTCCGGACCCGGGGACCGTCAGCGGGGCCACGTGCCTGCCCGACGGCGACGCGTTCACCGGCGGGCGGGCCTTCTGGCCCCGGACGGGCGCGCACCGCTCCGCCCGCGTACGCCACCATAGGCGCCGCGGGCGGTCCCCGCAGTCCGGGACGGGCGGGTACGGGCCCGGGGGCCGGCGGGTCACGGGCGTGCCGTGACCCGCACGGTCTCCAGGGCCGGGTCCGCCGCGTCGGAGATGAGGAAGCCGTGGGCGACTCCGCTGCGCAGGTAGTCGAGGACCTCCGAGGTGATCACCTCGCCCGGCGCCACGACCGGCACGCCCGGCGGGTAGGGGCTGATCATCTCGGCGGCGATCCGGCCCACGGCCTGTTCGGCGGGCACCTGTTCGGCCGGGCCGAAGAACGCGTCGCGGGGCAGGACCGCCTGTTCGAGTTCCAGGACGTGGGGTGCGGGCAGGTGCACGGCGGGCCGCCGCTCGATGGAGTCGGCATGCTCGACCAGCGAGCCCACGGCGTCCAGGAGCACCTTCTCGGTCTCGTCGTCGTCGGAGTGGGTGATGGAGGCGCTCATGCGGCAGCTGTCCGAGCCGCCCACGTCGACGTGGCGGTTGGCGCGCAGCCATTCGGCCGCCTGCATGCCGCTGATGCCCAGCTCCCGTACATCGACGACGATCTTCAAGGGGTCGTACTCGGCGGCCAGGCCCTCGTCGATGATCTCACCGCCCATCACCCGCAGCCCGGGCATCTCGCGCAGCCGGGCCCGGATGCGCTCGGCGCGGTGCCAGGCGTCGTCGAGGAGGTCACGCCCCTGTTCGACCATCTGCCGCCGCCAGCCGTCGAGGGTGGCGTAGACGAGGCTGGAGGCGCTGGTGGTGCCGAGAAGGTCCTCGCGCTGCTCGAGCACGGTGGGTGAGACCCGGTCGTGCTGGAGGTGGAACACCGAACTCTGCTCGATGGCGCCGCCCATCTTGTGGACGCTGGTGACGACCAGGTCGGCGCCGGCGTCCATGCCCCAGACGGGCAGGTCCGGGTGGAAGGGCAGATGGGCGCCCCAGGCCTCGTCGACGATGAGCGGCACGTCGAACGCATGGCAGGCGTCGGCCACCGCGCGGATGTCGGCGCAGGTTCCCCAGTCGGTGGGGGTGACGAGCAGCATGCCCTTGGCGTCCGGGTGCTCGCGCAGCCGGTCGCGGACGTCATCGGCCTCCGGCGGGTGGGCCAGGTGTCGTTCGGCGTCGTACTTGGGGTGCACCCAGACGGGCTCCACGCCGTTGATGATCACCGCGGCGATGACCGCCTTGTGCGCGTTGCGGGAGAGCAGCAGCTTCTCACCGGGGCCCGCGACCGACAGCATCGCCGTCTTGACGGACAGGGAGCTGCCGCAGGTGGAGAAGAAGGCGTGTTCGGCACCGACCGCGTCCGCCATCAGTTCCTGTGCCTGCTCCAGCACGCCCTGGGACTGGCGGCGGTCGTCCAGCCCGTTGAGGCTGAGCACGTCGGAGCGGAAGACGTCGATGCCGAGGATCTCGGCGACACGGGGGTCGGCCCCGCGGCCCTGCCTGTGCCCGGGTGGCCCGAACACCACGTCTCCGCGTCGCCGGAACTCCTGCAGAGCTTCCAGGACGGGTACGCGCGAGTGATCCATGGCTGTCCTCCTGAGCCGGTGGGTGCCGCGTCCACCGGGTTGCACCGCCACCGTGCCCCAAACCCATGGGACCGGTGTCGTAGGGCCGTTCGGTGGAACCCGCTCCGGCACGGAGCACACCCCGCCGAGCCGCAGGAGGAACTGTGCCGCTGTACCACCAGGTCCGGGAGGAGGTCGCGCGGCGCGCGGACGCGCTGTGGGCCGTGGCGTCCGCGCTGCACGCCGACCCGGAGACCGCGTTCGCTGAGCACCGGGCGGCGGCGCTGCTCACGGGCGAGCTGGAACGCGCGGGGTTCGAGGTGCGACGGGGCACCGCGGGCCTGCCGACCGCGTTCACGGCACGCTCGGGCCGGGGCCGGCCGGTGGTGGCGTTCCCCCTGGAATACGACGCCCTGCCCGGGCTGGGACACGCCTGTGGGCACAACCTGATCGCCGCGGCCGGCCTCGGGGCGGCCCTGGTGACGGAGGCGGTGCTGGACGGCGACGAGGGCACGGTCCTCGCGGTGGGGACGCCGGCCGAGGAGGGCGGGGGCGGCAAGGCCCTGGAGGTGGAGGCCGGGGTCTTCGACGAGGTGGACGCCGCCCTGATGTTCCACCCCGGGGTGTACGACTGGGCGCGGGCGCCGCTGACCGCCCAGGAGCAGTACCTGGTGGCCTTGCGGGGCCGGGCCGCGCATCCGACGGGCGACCCGACGGAGGGGATAGACGCGCTCGCGGCGCTGATCGAGCTGTTCAACGTGGTCTCGGCGCTCGGCCGGCGGCTGCCGGAGGGGTCCCACGTCCAGGGCATCGTCACCCACGGTGGTACGGCCACGAACATCGTCCCCGAGTTCGCGGAGGGCCGCTTCGGCCTGCGCGCGCTCACGACCTCCGCTCTGGACGACCTGGCGGCACAACTGCGCACGGCCGCCGAGGGGGTGGCACTGGCGACCGGCACGACCGTCACGGTGGAACGGGCGAGCGTGCGGTACGAGCACTTCCGGGACAGCACGGTGCTGTCCGCACGGTTCGCCGGGCATCTGGACCGCGCCGGGATCACCCTCACCGCGCCCGTTCCCGGTATCTACCTGGGTTCTTCCGACATCGGCAACGTCAGCGGCCGGGTGCCCGCCATCCACCCGTTCGTCGCGGTCATGGGCGCCGACGGATCCGACCACACGCCGGAGTTCGCCCGGGCGGCGGCGTCGGAGCGGGCCCGCCGGGTCCTGCCGGCGGTGGTGGAGGCGCTGGCCTGTACGGCCGTGGACGTGCTGCGCGACGCGGACCTGCGCGGACGCGCGTGGGAGGGCGTGCGCCGGGCCGCTGCCTGACCGTCGTACGCCCGTGTGCCGCGGCGGCGGGCCGCGGTGAGGTCCGCTCAGGCCTGCACGGCGCGCCGTACCTCGCGTTCCTCGCCCGGCCCGTCGGCGGCGTCGCGCACGTGCCGCACGGCGGCGGACAGCGCCCGGCGGATCTCCTCCGGCAGCCGGCCGGAGGACGGCCACTCCACCAAGCAGCGTGCCACCTCCCGCATCTTGGTGTTGGTGTGCTGCGACACGTGCTTCAGAACATCCCATCCCTGCTGCGGGCGCAGACCGGCCACGGCGATGACCACGCCGATCGCCTGGTCGACCAGCGCGTGCGAGACAAGGGCCTGGCGCAGCTGGCCGACCTCCTTCCGGAGCGCGTCCAGCTGGTCCGCCTGCTCGTCACATCCGATCATGCGATCACCCTGCGCAGCAGGCCCTGTCCCAAACAGCCGCCAAGCGAACAACATGGCGTAACGCCGTACAGAAAACGAAAAACTGCTGGTCAGGGGATACATGAATAGGAAATACAGGGGCAAGTGGGCGGCATGGAATCGCTCACTTTCGACAGCGACGACCTGGATCTGACGGAGGACTTCCTCAGTCAGGCCTACGCCAGGATGCGCATCGCCAGCGGTACCCCCGGCTCCCACCACGCCCGGATCCACCGCGCCGCCCTGTCGTCGGTGAGCGTCGACGAACTCGCGCTGGATTTCGAGATGAGCTACTCGGTGTCACCGCTGGGCCGGATCTGCGTGTGCGTCGTGCACGAGGGAACCGTGCGGGACCACGGCTTCCAGGGGGTGGAGGACTCCTTCGGACCGGGTGACGTGGTGCTGTTGGCGCCGCCGGACCTGCCGTTCACGGGGCGGATCCGCAACGCCCGCTACAACATCACCATGCTGGATCCGGCGCTGCTCACCCAAGTGGCCGCGGGCCCGGCAGGCTCGCCGCCGGTACGGCTGACCGGCCACCGGCCACGCTCGGTCGCGGCGGCCCGCCATCTGGGCGGTACGATCGCCCATCTGCGTGACCATGTGCTGTCCGACCCGCAGATCGCGGACCAGCCGCTGATCGCGGTCACGGCCGCCCAGCACCTGGCGGCGAGCGTCCTGGCCGCCTTCCCCAGCACGGCACTGGAGGAGCCGACCGCAGCCGATCGCCACGACGCGCATCCGGCGATGCTGCGCCGCGCGCTCGCCTACATCGACGACCACGCGGACCAGCCGGTCACGGTCGCGGACATCGCCGCCGCGGCCCATGTGACCGTGCGCGCGCTCCAGTACGCCTTCCGCCGGCATCTGGACACGACACCGCTCGCCCATCTGCGCCGGGTGCGGCTCGCGCACGCCCGTCAGGACCTGCTGAACGCCGACCCCGGCGCCGGGGCCACGGTCGCCTCGATCGCGGCCCGCTGGGGTTTCCACCACCCGGGCCGCTTCGCCTCCCTCTACCGGCAGGCGTTCGGGCGCAATCCGCACGAGTCCCTGTCCGACGGCTGACGGGCGTCCCGGGCGGGGCGCGGACGCCACCCGGGACGCGGGGCGGCCTACGGGAAGGACGTCACCTTGGACGGGACGGTACTGGTTCCCGAGGTGGGTGCGCCGGTGCTGTTGACGACGTGGGCGTACTGGCCCTGGCCGCCGAGTGAGATCACCAGCAGGTCGTGCATCCGGATGCCGGAGGTGGTGGGCACCTGGAAGCCGTGGGCCTGGACGATCGACGGATCGGCCGTGTAGTTGCAGTAGCTGCCCAGTCCCCAGGCCTCGTGGGTGGTGACGGTGTCGGCGACCTTGTAGGCGGCGTAGCCGGTGATGCCGTCGTGGGTGACGGCGGCGGCGTTCGGGGCGTCGTACGCCTTCTCGTTCTGGAAGAAGATGGTCCGGCCTCGTTCTCCGGACCAGTGGACGTCGTACTTGTTGAAGTGCTCGACGAACAGGCCGGTGGCGAGGACGTCGTTGCCGTTGACTCGCAGGCCGTAGTCGGCGCGGTTGGTGTTCCAGCCGACGCCGCTGCCGTGGTCGGCGCGCCAGAGCCAGGTGTGGTCGATGATGACGTTGTTGCTGTTCACCACGACCGAGTTGGTGGCGAGGCCTGGACCGGCGCCGCCGATGCGGACGAACACGTCCTGCATGGTGGTGGGATCGGCGGAGTGGTCCGCGGTGGAGCCGGGCGTGCCGATCCGCAGGAGCGTGTCGGAGTTGACCGGACCGGCGTCGATCAGGAATCCGGCGAGCCTGACCCCGTCGACGTCGGCGACGTGCATCGCGTCGACGCCGTTGTCCGGCACCAGGGTGGCGAGACCGAGCCCGAGGACGACCGTGTCGGCTCGGGTGACGTCGAGGGTCCGGTCGAGGTGGTACACGCCGGGCGTGAACAGCAGGTTGAGGCCCTGGGCGAGGGCCGCGTTGATGGTGGCGGCCGTGGCGCCCGGCTTGACGACGTAGAACTGGTCGAGCGGGAGGGACGTGCCGGCGTCGGCCGGCCACGAGACGCCCCGGGCGCCGGTGCGCTTGGCCGGCACGAACACCTTGTAGGCGGAGCCGTCGAGGTAGAGGAAGGGCTTCTCCCGGGAGACGGGGGTGGTGTCCAGCGTGGTGTACGGGCCGTTGTCGAAGTCGGTCGCCGGGGCGCCCTGGACGCCGGAGAACGTCATGTTCCACACGCCGTTGCTCCAGCCGCCGACCGAACTGTCGCGGGTGTACCACTGCTGCTGGGAGTACGGGCCCACCGTACCGTCGACCTTCGAGTCCGCGATGTAGCCGCCGGAGGCCCAGCCGTAGCCGTTCGGGGCGAGGTTGAGGCCGCCCTGGACGTGGATGCGGCGGAACGGCGCCGCCTGGGCGACCGCCCAGCGGTCGGTGCCGTTCGACGGCCTGATGGCGAGGTTCTCCGCCGAACGCCAGAAGTTCTGGGTGGCGTTGCCGTTGAACCAGCCCGCGTCCACGGTGACGTCACCGTTGATCCGGGTGTCGTCGGGGTTCAGCCCGAGCCCGGAGACCGAGGTGTAGAAGCCGATCTGGGCGTTGATCCCGTTGTACGTGCCGGGCTTGAGCAGGAACTGGTAGCGGCCGGTGCCGAACTGGGCCGACTCCTGCTTGGCGAAGACGTCGTCGAACTTCTGCTGGAGGTTGGGGGTGGAGGGGTCGACGACGATGACGTTGGGGCCGAGGTCGCCGCCGCCCTGGACCGGCGGGACGCCGGTGGAGCCGGTGTGCACGGCGACCTCCCACAGGGAGTATCCGTAGCCGGTGCCGCGTGCGGTGCCGAGGATCCGGACGTACCGGCCCGAGCCGCTGACGTCGTACGAGGCCGTGCCGCCGGTGGCACCGGTGACGGTCCTGAGGGTGTTCCAGCTCTGCCCGTCGGCGGAGGCCTGGATCTGGAACTCCTTGCCGTAGGCGGCCTCCCAGTTGAGGTCGACCTTGCACAGGTCCTGGACGGAGCCGAGGTCGACCTGGAGCCACTGCGGGTCGGCCGCCTGGCTGGACCAGCGGGTCGTGGTGCTGCCGTCGAAGGCGGCGGAGGCGGGCGTGCCGGCGTTCTCGGTGGAGGAGGCGGTGGCGGTCCTGCCCTGGGCGGCGTTGGCGGTGCCGCAGCCGGTCCCGCTGCCGCTCGTGCTGCCGAACACCTGGAACTCCCACAGGGAGTAGCCGTACGTGGTGGCCCGGTGCACGCCGAGCATGCGTACGTAGCGGCCCTGCCCGGACACGTCGAGCGTGTCGACGCCGCCGTCGGAACCGGTGACGGACCTCAGGTCGGTCCAGGCGCTCCCGTTGCCGGATATCTGGACCTTGTAGTCCTTGCCGTAGGCGGCCTCCCAGTTCAGCACCACCCGGGTGACGGTGGCCGTGCCGCCCAGGTCGACCTGGAACCACTGGTCGTCGCCGGCGGCCGAGGACCAGCGGGTCCCGGTGTCGCCGTCGACGGCCAGGGCGGCGGTGGTGCCGTTGTTCTCCTCGGACGACGCGGTGGCCGTCCTGCCCTGGGACAGGGGGGTTTCGGCCGCGGCGGCCGAGGGATGCGTGGCGGGGAGGGCTGTCAGCGCTGCCATGGCGGTCAGCGCGATGCCCAGGGATCTCAGTCTCATGCGGCGGCTCCAGACGGCTCGGGGGTCAAGCGGCTGACCCACGGCTTAGTTCATGTTTTGATTTAAGTGATGAGTCAAGCCGGCCACAAGCCTTCGGACGCCACATCCTTCAACTACCGTGCCGCGACCACCGCGTCGGACGCCGGCGTACCCCGGAACCGCCGACGGTGCCCCGGCCCGGGACGAGACGGGTTGTGCAGCCGCTTCAGGCCGCCGAACGCCTGCCACTGCGTGCCGTGTGCTTCCGCCGGTCCTCGACGGACAGGGGGCGTCGACCGGATACGCGACCGGGCCCGCGGCACGGGCCGGGTCGCAAACAGCGCGATGGTCCGCCACCGTCCGCGCGGCCGTCTCCGGACCGCCGGGCGCCTGGCCGTGGGACGGCCTGCTGGTGTCGATCTCCGGCACCGCTTCCGCCTGCCGGTGCCGGTGGGGGCGCCGGTGGGCTGCCGGTCACGACAGGGGTTCGTCCCAGGCCAGTTGGCGGATCAGCTCCTCGTCCGGTTCCGCGCGGCGGGCCGTGGCGGCAGCCGGCCGGGACGGGGTGCGGGTGCCGCGGGAGAGACCGCCGCTGACGGTGATGTTGTGCTCCACCCGCGGGCGGCGGAGCCGCTCGTACCCGGCAAGGGCGGCCGGCGGGTCGGGCAGGTCACGCAGCGCCTTGGCGAGGACGACGGCGTCCTCCAGGGCCATCGAGGCGCCCTGGCCGGTCGCCGGCGAGGCCGCGTGGGCCGCGTCGCCGACGAGCAGCACCCGGCCCGTCCGCCAGGTGGTGCCCAGCGGCAGCTCGGTGGCGTTGGTGACCATGATGCTCTCGCAGGCCTCGACGAGACCGGCGGCGGGCGTGTCGTCCTCGCGCAGCAACGGCAGCAGCTGCGCGCGCAGTGCGGCGGACGGTCCGGCCGTCGCGCCGGCGGGCAGCGGGTCGCCGCCGGCGCGGGCGAACCAGTACGTCTCCCCGGCGGGCGAGACCGCGTACCCGAAGGCGGTCCCGGCGCCCCGCACCATGGTGATCGCCCCGGCCGTGGCGGGCACCGGCCCGGTGCGGCCGTAGCCGTAGTAGACCAGCTGGCCCGCGTACACGGGCCGGACGCCGGGCGCGAGGAGCCGGCGCACGGCCGAGTTCAGACCGTCGGCGCCGACGAGCAGGTCTCCCGTGGCGGTGTCCCCACCGGCGAACGGGCGGTGACGTCGTTCGGGCCGTCCGTCAGGGACACCAGCCGCGCGCCGTGGCGCAGCCGGATCCCGCGCCGGACCGCCTCGCTCTGGAGGGCCGCGTTCAGCTCGCCGCGGCGCAGACAGCGGTAGCGCAGGCCGGGCTCGCCGGCCTCGCCGAGCGGTCCGCGCATCACCTCGGCTCCCCGGTCGTCCAGCAGCCGCAGCGAAGTCAGCGGAAAACCGACGGCCGTGACGGCGTCCGTGGCGTCCAGCTGGGCCAGGGCTCGCATGCCGTTGCTCGCCAGGGTCAGGAAGGCGCCGATGTCCTCGGCCGTGTCCGGGTGCGCCTCGAACACCGTGACGTCGTGTCCGGTCTTGTGCAGGCCGAGCGCGGTCGCGGTACCCGCGATGCCACCGCCGATCACCAGTACCCTCATCGCATCCGCTCCCTCGCCTGCCGTTCCCGCGCCGGCAGTGGACGACCATCCAAGGCCGCCGGCCGGCCCGGCGGGGTTCACGGGGCCACGATTCGGCCAGCGCCGGGTGGGCTCGGGCAGGGGGGCGCGGGGTGCGGGCGCGCGCCGTCGCGGGGCGGGCGCGCACGTCCGGGGTCGTGCGCATCACGCGGCACGGGCCGTGTCGGACGGCCGCGCGAGCCGATCCTGAGGCGCGCGCCGCGGTTGCTGTGCACCGGCGCGCCGCCCGTGGGACGGATGACCGGCGGTTGAACGGGTACTCGTCGGTAATGCGGGTGAGTGTGGTGGACGCGGGATCGAACACGGTGCGGTTGGTGATCGCAGACGTGGAGGGTGGTGTTCCGCTGCCGGTGCACACCGTCAAGTGGAAGCTGCGCCTGTGCGAGCATGCCGGCGCGGACGGCACCATAGCCGACGAGGCCGTGGAACAGCTGGTGAAGGCGGTGGCCGCGGCAGGCGCCACGGCTCGCAGGTGGCGTGCCGCGGGCCCGCTGGCTTTCGCGACCACCGTGGTACGCAACGCTCCGAACCGGGCGGACGTCCTGCGACGGGTGGCGTCCGGTACCGGGATCCGCATGTGCACGATGCCGGGTGAGACCGAGGCCGAGCTGACCTTCCTGGCGGCCCGCCGCTGGCTGGGCTGGAAGGCGGGCCCGCTCGCACTGCTCGACATCGGCGGCGGCTCGCTGGAGGTGGCGTTCGGCAGGGGACGGCTGCCCGACTTCGCCGCCTCCCTGCCGCTCGGCGCGAGCCGGCTGACCCGGGAGTACCTGGGCGTCCAGGACCCGCCGGAACCGGGCGAGCTGAAGGAGCTGCGCCGCCGGATCCGCCACGAGCTGCGGGACGTCGCCTCACGCATCCGCTGGGAGCGGCCACGCACCGCTGCCGTCACCTCCCGTACGTTCCAGCAGCTGGCCCGGCTGTGCGGGGCCGCACCCGGGCGGTACGGCCCGTTCGTCGAACGTGAGCTGGCCTGCCGGGATCTGCGCGAGGCGGTGCACGCGCTCGCCTCGCTGCCGGCCGCCGAGCGGGCCCAGCTGCCCGGCATCTCCGCGCCGCGCGCCGCGCAGAGCCTGGCCGGGGCGGTCGTCGGGCACACGGCGCTGAAGCTGATGGGCCTGCCCCGGGCCGTCGTCTGCCCCTGGGCGATCCGCGAGGGTGTGCTGCTGCGCTACGTCGAGGACGGCGCCGACTGGTGGACGGACATCACCGGCACCACCGACACGACGACCCCGCCCCCGACGACGACCCTGCGCGTCGCGGCTCCGTCCGCGTGACGGCGTGCCGGGCGCTCCCGGGCAGGGGGATCCGGCCGCATGGCGGAGTGGCGGGGACACCGTGCGTCGCGGCTCCGTCCTCCCGGCACGGTGCCGACGGGCGGTGCCCGCCGTCGCCGGTCCGGCCGGTCGGTGGCGCACAGGCGTGGCTGGGCCCGTGGCCCGGGCGGGCCCCGTGGTCCGCTCAGCCCGGTCCGGTTCCGGCTGCGGTGGGTCAGTGGGCGCGCATCCGCAAGGTGCCCGCTGTTCTCAGCAGGCGGTCGGCCGGTTCGCGCAGCCCCGGGTGGGCCAGCACCGTGTTCCGCAGACCGCGTACGGGGCGTCGCCACAGGCGCCGGGCCAGCGCGACGGGGTGGGGGCGGGCGGCGAAGCCCTCGCCGACCCGGAGTTCGCGGGTCTTGAGCCAGTCCTTGTACTCCTTGTCGCCGCGCCCCAGGTCCACCAGGGCGACCCCGTGCCGGGCGGCGGCCTCGGCGGTCCGCAGGTGCATCATCAAGCCGGGCGAATAGGAGGGGAGTCCGGGATCGTAGGCGGTGAACCAGGCGGCCAGTACGGTGCCCGACCGGGGTCCGAAGTGGGCCGCGACCGGCCGGTCGCCCGCGTAGAGCACGGACAGCACCCCCGTGAAGTGCTCCTCGCGGACGCGGAACAGGTGGTCCACCAGGCCGACGATCCACGGCCGGGAGAACCGGTCCATGCGGCCGGTTCTCCGGTACTGCGCGGACTTCCACCGCATGAGGGTGCGCAATACCTCCGGGTCGCGTTCGTCGAAGACGAACCTGACCTCGCCGACGTCCCGGCCGAGCCGGCGTTCCTTCTTCAGTGTCGTCTTGGCCAGCCCGGGGTACGCCCCGCGCAGCCACTGCGCGTAGGTGCCGTCGCCGGGTTTCACATCGATCACCGGTGAGGCGAAGGTGCCGGTGACATGGGGCTCGAACGGCGTCTGTTCCCGTACGAGATGGTCGAACTCGAAGATGCTGAGCCCGCAGGCCCGCAGCAGTTGCCGCACGTTCCAGGTGACTCCGGGCCGGTGCACGAGGGCCTGGCAGTCGGACAGGCCGAGCCCGACGGCCCGGCCGGTTCCCAGCGGCCCCCGCTGGTAGGGGAGGAAGCCGACCGGCTCCCCGCTCTCGCGCAGCACCGCCACCCGCACCCCGGGCCGGAACCGGCCGACCCCGGTGGCGAACTCCGGTGCGAGGAACGGGTTGGCGTACTCCGGTGACTCGTCCATCGCCCGGTGCCAGGCCCCACGCAGGTCGGGCGTCAGTTCACCGGGTCTGTGGACGGTGATCTCCACATCGGTCGCACGGGCCGGTGAGGCGTGTGGACCATGGCTCACGGATCGCATGCGACCCCTCCCCCCATGACGCGCCGGGCGCGTCCTGCCAGTGTTGCCGGGCCCCCGCTCCCCACCGCGCGTGCCCGTTCCCCGGCCGGGATCCCGAACCGTAGGACATGGCTCGAACCTGACGAAACAGTACGCAGTCTGTCAAGGGTGCCTCAGGCGACCGAGGGTCCGCCGCGGGGGTGCGGCGCGGCACCGCGGTATTGACATGAACCTGGGGCGACCCCGACGCTGCGTGCGTGAAGTTGCTCGATCAACGCCCATTCCGAGCGTTTCCGAGCAGCGTCGCGTAGAACAGTCAGTCCGCGAAGGTGCGAGGGGAGCTGTTCCGCCGTGCGAAGACTCCGACACCGTGTGCCGTGGCCGGCCTGGATACCGCTGGGGCTGGCGACCGTCCTGGCCGGGACCGCGCCGGCCGTTCCGGCCCCCGCCCACGCCACCGGCACCGCGTCCGGCGCGGTGCTGGACCCGGGCCACAGCAGCGTCACCTGGCGGAGCCCGGTCTACGCCAAGGGCACCGGCGCCGGGCCCGAGAAGTGCCCCGGCGCCGCCGACGACCCCGAGAGCGAGGTCTGTGACCGTTTCGACCTGACCGTCTCGGTGCCGGACGGCTACTGGGAGGACAACCCCGAGGGCGGCGTCCCGCTGTCGGTCGGATGGGAGCGCCCCTCGGACGACTTCGACCTGTACGTCTACGACGACCACGGCAGGCAGGTGGCGTCCGGCGCGGGCACCGCCGACCCCGAGGCCACGGTGATCCCGCGGGCGTCAGGGACGTACCACGTCGTGGTGGTGCCGTACGACGTGCACGACAACTCCTTCACGGGCACCGCCTACCTGCCGGCCACGGCGGACGCCGGTGACCTCACCTCCTTCTCGGGCGGCGACGGCCGCTACACCGTCGCAGCCGGGCGGCTCACGGCCCGGGCCGACTTCCTGACGGGTGGTCGACTACGCCTTCAGGCGGATCCGTCGGGCTCGCTGAGTGACCCGGCCGGCACCGCCATCGTGCGCGGACAGCAGACCCGGCAGCGGCGCACCTCGTCCTTCGACGCGGGCGGCTACTACGGCATCCGGTCGCCCGAAGCGGTGTTGCGCGTGTACAAGAAGCCGCTGCGGTTCGGGCTGTACGAGCCCGACAACCGCACCCGGATCTGGCAGGAGGACAAGCCGCTGCGCTGGTCGACCGGCGGGATGCGGCAGAGTCTGGTGCGGGGCGCGGACGAGCAGTTCTTCGGCGGCGGCGAGCAGAACGGCAGCTTCTCGCACCGCGGGCGGACCATCCACGTCGCGAACAGCTTCGACTGGAACGAGGGCGGCTACAACAACTCCCAGCCGTTCTACCTCTCCAGCGCGGGCTACGGCGTCCTCCGCAACACCTTCGCACCGGGCGTCTACACCTTCGGCTCGCCGGTCACCACGGGCCACCAGGAACGACGCCTGGACGCCTATTACTTCCTCGGTGACGCCCGGCAGGTCATCGGCAAGTACACGTCGCTGGTGGGCAAGCCCTTCATGCCACCGGTGTACGGCCTGGAGCCGGGCGACTCCGACTGCTACCTGCACAACGCCAACCGGGGCGAACGACACACCCTGGACGCGCTGAAGACCGCCGACGGCTACACCTCGAACGGGATGCCGCTCGGCTGGATGCTGGTCAACGACGGGTACGGCTGCGGGTACGAGAACCTGGAACAGACGGGGAAGGGCCTGCGGTCCCACCACGCCCAGCTCGGGCTGTGGACCCAGGACGGCATCGGGGCACTCGCCGAACAGGTCCGGGCCGGCCAGCGGGTGGCCAAGCTGGACGTGGCCTGGGTGGGCAACGGCTACCGGTTCGCACTGGACGCCTGCGACGCGGCGAAGCGGGGGATCGAGGACAACAGCGACGCCCGCGGCTTCGTGTGGCTGCCGGTGTCCTGGGCGGGGGCCCAGCGCTGCGGGGTGCTGTGGAGCGGCGACCAGAAGCTGTCCTGGGACTACATCCGCTGGCAGATCCCGACGTACGCCGGGGCGACCCTGTCCGGCATCGCCTACGACACCGGTGACGTGGGCAGCATCTACCGTCACGACGCCACCATGTACACCCGCGACCTCCAGTGGAAGGCGTTCCTGCCGGCCGTCATGACGATGGACGGCTGGGCCACCGACATCACCACCGGCAAGCCCGCCGACCAGCAGCCCTGGCGCGACGGCGAGCCGTACACCTCCGTCAACCGCGCCTACCTCCAGCTGAAGGAGCGGCTGCTGCCGTACATGTACACCCTGTCCGCCCAGGCGGCGCGGACGGGTGTGGGCGCGGTGCGCCCGCTGTGGCTGGAGTACCCGGACGACCCCGGCACGCTCGGCGCGCAGGCGGCGTACGAGTTCCTGTCCGGGCCGGACTTCCTCGTCGCGCCGGTCTACGAGAACTCCGAAACCCGCGACGGGATCTACCTGCCGAAGGGCACCTGGACCGACTACTGGACCGGCCGCACCTACCGGGGCCCGACCACGGTCGACGGCTACCACGCGCCCCTGGACACCCTTCCGCTCTTCGTGCGCGAGGGCGCGATCGTGCCCATGTGGCCGAAAGGGACGACGAGTTGGCAGACCCGCGACCGGCACGAGCTGGACTGGGACCTGTACCCGGCCGCGCACCGTACCAGCCACTACACGCTGTACGAGGACGACGGCGTGACCCGTGACTTCGCCAGGGGTTCCGCGGCCACCCAGCGGGTGTCGGTGCGCGCGGACGCCCGGGGCACCACCGTGACGGTCGGGGCGAGCAGGGGTGCCTACGCGGGCAAGGTGGCCGCCCGGTCGTACCGGTTCACCGTGCACGGCGGCACGCCACCCGCCCGGGTCCTGCTCGACGGGCGTCAACTGCCGCGCGGCGCCTGGTCCTACGACGCCGGCGGTCATGTCACGACCCTCACCACGGCGAGGCTGCCGCTCGACCACGGGTTCACGGTGCGGCTGGTCGACCGGAGGTAAAGAAATCGTATGGTCTAGTCCAAAGAGCAAGTTGGTCTAGTCCAACTTATTGACGTGGCCGCGACCACTCCCCGAGGGTGGGGCTCCCCGTTCCCGGGTCCCCACCCTCTGGAGGCACGCATGAGACGTCTTCGGGCATGTCTGGGCGCGGCGGCAGCCGTCACGCTCGCCGCCGCCGGCAGCACCGCACTGGTCGCGGGCAGCGCCTCGGGCGCGACGACCGCGCTCAGCAACCGCTGGTACGCCGCCGCCCCCTATCTGATGCCGACGGACAACGAGCCGCCGGACCCGGCCGCCATCATGGACGCCACCGGCCTGAAGGCCTTCCAGCTGGCCTTCGTCCTCGCCCCCGACGGCGGGGGCTGCACGCCCACTTGGGGCGGCACGTCGTCCGTCTCCTCGGACACGGCCGTACAGTCGGTGATCAACACCATCCGCGCCAAGGGCGGTGACGTCTCCGTCTCCATCGGCGGCTACGGCGGCACCAAGCTCGGCCAGGCCTGCTCGGACGCGGCCTCCACGGCGGCGGCCTACCAGCAGGTCATCACCAAGTACGGGCTGCACGCCATCGACTTCGACCTGGAGGAACCGGAGTACGAGAACACCGCGGCGATCAGGAACGAGATCGGCGCCGCCAAGATCCTCCAGCAGAACAACCCGGGGCTGTACATCTCCGTGACCACGGCCGGCACCGCGGACGGCACCGGCTGGTTCGGCAAGCAGATGCTGCTGGAGGCCAAGTCGCAGGGGTTCACCCCGAACAACTTCTCCATCATGCCGTTCGACGGCGGCTTCAACGGAGCGGCGAGCCAGACCAGCGCGCTCACCAACTTCAACTCCGTTCTCCAGTCCACCTTCGGCTGGAACCAGGCGACCGCCTACGCCCACGAGGGCTTCTCGGGCATGAACGGCCGCAGCGACACCGGCGAGTACTTCAGCCAGGCCGACTTCCAGACCGTGCTGGACTACGCGACGAGCCACAACATGGACCGGTTCACGTTCTGGTCGCTGAACCGTGACCGGCCGTGCACCCCGGCCGACAACGGCGGCCGTACGTCCGGGACCTGCTCCAGCGTGGCGCAGAACTCCTGGGACTTCGCCAAGTACTCGGTGAAGTTCGCCGGCGCCACCCCGCCGAGCAGCACCCCCACCCCGACCCCCACGCCCACCCCGACTCCGACCCCCACCCCGACCTCGTGCAGGACCGCCTGGAACGCGACAGCGGTCTACACGGCCGGGAACGAGGTCTCGTACAACAAGCACAACTGGAAGGCCAAGTGGTGGACCCAGAACGAGGTGCCCGGCGCCTCGGAGTGGGGCGCCTGGCAGGACGAGGGCGCCTGCTGACGGCCTGACCCGCTCGACCCGGCCCGACGCCTCACGCGACTTATCGCGTCTTGATGTGTCCCGCTCATGGGGCGGGGCGTCGGAACACCACCGGCACCCGCTCCCACCTGCGGGACTGGTGCAAACGGCGGGACGGTCGTAGCGTCGAGTGCACGCGGTCGGACACAGCACGACGGGCGGGAGCGGCCATGCGCGCAACAGTGATGGGAACGACGGTCACCCTCGCGGCAGGCGTCCTGCTGACAGCGGCCATGACGACGGCCTCGGCCAGTCCGCCGCCCGCGGCGCACCGGCCGGCCGCGCAGCCGCGGCCGGTCCTCGTCGACTGCCTGTGGCACCGCACCGTCCGCCCCGCCGACTTCATCCTGGCCTGCGGCGACGGCAACAGCCGCCTCACCGGACTGCACTGGTCGCGGTGGAGCGGTCAGGTGGCGACCGCGGCGGGCGTGAACCTGCTCAACGACTGCAAGCCCTACTGCGCGGCCGGCACGTTCCAGCGCTACCCGGTGACCGTGCGGCTGGAGGACCCCCAGCCCTGGAAGAAGGACCCCGGCGTCCGGCACTACACGCGGATGAGCCTGACCTACACCGGCGCCCTCCCGGAGGGCTTCCAGCGGGTCATGACCTACCCGCTCTGGGACTGACCCGGCCTGCCGTCACCCGGGCGCGCCGCGTCCGGCACCGGGAGGTGGGCCGCGCGGGCGACGTCCCGGCCCCGGCTCCCGTCACCGGCCACCCGCACCCCCTCATGGTGGTGTGACCCCGCAACGCGGCGCCCCGCGCGCCGACCGAAAAGAGGTCACATGCCCCCGCTCCCCCGCCTGGCCGGTACCGCCACGGCCGTGCTCGCGCTCGGCCTGGTCGCCGCGGCGCCCGCACCCGGCACCGACCCGGTCGTCACCGCCGCGCGCGTCGTCGCCCACTTCGACCCGGCCGCCCGGCAGACGCCCGAGAACATCGCCCTCGAACCCGACGGCTCCGCCGACCTGACCCTCGCCCTGGCCCGGCAGGTCGCCCACGTCACCCCCGAAGGACAGACCCGGATCCTCGCCACCCTGCCCGCCGTGGCGGACCCGGCGACGCCGCTCGTGCACAGCGCCGTCGTCACCGGCATCGCGCGCGCCCACGACGGCACGCTGTACGTCAACTACGCGACCGGCACCAGCGCCACCGGCATCTGGCGCCTCTCCCCCACCGGTGGCGCCCCGCAGCGGATCGCGGCCCTGCCGACCGACGGGCTGCCCAACGGGCTGGCCCTCGACGAACGCCGGGGCGTGCTGTACGCGGCCGACTCGGTGCACGGCACCGTCTGGAGCGTCCCGCAGACCGGGGGTACGGCCACGGACTGGGCGACGGACACGGCGCTGACCCCGCTCCCCGCGCCACCCGCCTCGGGCTTCGGCGCCAACGGCGTCAAGGTGCAACGCGGTGCCGTCTGGGTGTCCAACACCGACCGGGGCACACTGCTGCGTGTCCCCGTCGGCCCGGACGGCTCCGCCGGACCGGTCGAGACGCGCGCCACCGGGCTCGACGGCATCGACGACTTCGCCTTCCCCGGGCAGGGCAGGAGCGTGCTGGCCGCGCTGAACGCCGGCAGCAGGGTCGTCCTGGTCCGCCCGGACGGCACGGTCACGACCGTGCTCACCGCACAGGACGGGCTGTCCAACCCGACCGCCGTGGCCGTGCGCGGCCGGACCGTGTACGTGCCGAGTGCCGCGTACGTCACCCGGCGCGACCCCAACCTGCTCCTCGCCCGCCTGCGCCACCTCGTCGACCACCGCTGACCGGCCAGCGGCACACACCACCGCCGCCCCGGCGCCGTGCCCGTCGGACCCGGTACCCGATGCCGCTGGGCGGCATCGGGTCCGGGCAGGTCAGGTCAGTTCGGCGAGGAGGTCGCCGCCCTCCACCTGCTGGATGCGGTTGATGGCCAGGCGGGACACCCGGCCCGCCTTCGGGGCGGTGATCGTGGCCTCCATCTTCATCGCCTCGATGGTGGCGATTGTGGCACCGGCGGCCACCTCGTCGCCCTCGGTGACGGCGAGGGTCACCACACCGGCGAAGGGTGCCGCGACGTGGCCGGGGTCGCCGCGGTCGGCCTTCTCCGTCACGGGGACGTCCGAGGCGGCGGCCCGGTCGCGGACCTGGATGGGCCGCAGCTGGCCGTTGAGCGTGGACATCACGGTGCGCAGACCGCGCTCGTCGGCCTCGCCGACCGCCTGCAGCTCGATCAGCAGCCGGACGCCGGGCTCCAGGTCGACGGCGTACTCCTTGCCCGGGCGCAGGCCGTAGAAGAACGCCTTGCTGTCCAGCACGCTGGTGTCGCCGAAGGTCTGCCGGTGCGTGTCGAACTCCCGGGTCGGACCGGGGAACAGCAGCCGGTTGAGGGTGGCCCGGCAGTCCTTGGCCAGTCCGTCGCGGTCCTCGGCGGACAGCTCGGGGACGGGCCTGGACGCGGCCCGGCCCTGGAGCGCCTTGGTGCGGAACGGCTCCGGCCAGCCGCCGGGCGGGGTGCCCAGCTCGCCGCGGAGGAAGCCGATCACCGAGTCGGGGATGTCGAACCGGTCGGGGGTCGACTCGAAGGCGTCCGGG
Organism: Streptomyces sp. NPDC014991; assembly: GCF_043080665.1. Classification (NCBI taxonomy): domain Bacteria; kingdom Bacillati; phylum Actinomycetota; class Actinomycetes; order Kitasatosporales; family Streptomycetaceae; genus Streptomyces; species Streptomyces sp. NPDC014991. The sequence continues at coordinate 426,118 of NZ_JBIBVY010000003.1, read as the reverse complement.
GAGACACCGGCGCCGACCAGGTGCAGGGCCAGGTCGCCGACCACCTTGGAGGACGGGGTGACCTTGACCAGCCGGCCGAGGATGCGGTCGGCGGCGGCGTACATCGCCTCGATGTCCTCGAAGCGGTCGCCGAGGCCGAGGGCGACGGCCTGGGTGCGCAGGTTGGACAGCTGGCCGCCGGGGATCTCGTGGTGGTAGACGCGGCCGGTCGGCGAGGCGAGGCCCGCCTCGAAGGGGGCGTAGATCTTCCGGACGCCCTCCCAGTACGGCTCCAGGTCGCCGACGGCCTGGAGGTCCAGGCCGGTGGGCCGCTCGGAGTGGTCGGTGGCGGCGACGATCGCGGACAGCGACGGCTGCGAGGTCGTACCGGCCATGGATGCCACGGCACCGTCCACCGCGTCGGCGCCCGCCTGGATCGCTGCGAGGTAGGTGGCGAGCTGGCCGCCCGCCGTGTCGTGGGTGTGCAGGTGCACCGGCAGGTCGAACTCGCGGCGCAGCGCCGAGACCAGTTTGGCGGCGGCCGGGGCGCGCAGCAGGCCGGCCATGTCCTTGACGGCGAGGACATGGGCACCGGCGTCGACGATCTGCTCGGCGAGGCGCAGGTAGTAGTCGAGGGTGTAGAGCCGCTCGGCCGGGTCGTTGAGGTCGGCGGTGTAGCAGAGGGCGACCTCGGCGATGGCCGTGCCCGTCTCCCGTACGGCGTCGATGGCGGGCCGCATCTGGCCGACGTCGTTGAGGGCGTCGAAGATGCGGAAGATGTCGATGCCGGTGGCGGCGGCCTCCTGCACGAAGGCGTCGGTGACCTCGGTCGGGTACGGGGTGTAGCCGACCGTGTTTCGGCCGCGCAGCAGCATCTGGAGGCAGATGTTGGGAACGGCCTCGCGCAGGGCGGCCAGCCGCTCCCAGGGGTCCTCGGCGAGGAAGCGCAGCGCGACGTCGTAGGTGGCGCCGCCCCAGCACTCCAGGGAGAGCAGCTCGGGCAGGGTGCGGGCGACGACGGGGGCGACGGCGAGGAGGTCCTTGGTGCGCACCCGGGTGGCGAGCAGGGACTGGTGGGCGTCGCGGAAGGTGGTGTCGGTGACACCGATCGTCGGGGACCGGCGCAGGTGCCGGGCGAAGCCCTCGGGGCCGAGTTCCACGAGGCGCTGCCGCGATCCGGCGGGCGGCTCGCCCGCGGGCAGCGGCGGCAGCTTGGTCAGCGGGTCGAGCACGTCGGGCCGGGCGCCGTGCGGCTTGTTGACGGTGACGTCGGCGAGGTAGGTGAGCAGCTTGGTGCCGCGGTCGGCGGAGGAGCGGGAGGTCAGCAGGTGCGGGCGCTCCTCGATGAAGGAGGTGGTGACCCGGCCCGCCCGGAAGTCGGGGTCGTCGAGGACGGCCTGGAGGAAGGGAATGTTGGTGGCCACGCCACGGATGCGGAACTCGGCGACCGCGCGCCGGGCCCGGCCGATCGCGGCCTGGAAGTCCCGGCCCCGGCAGGTGAGCTTGACCAGCATCGAGTCGAAGTGCGCGCTGATCTCCGTACCGGCGTGGGTGGTGCCGCCGTCGAGCCGGATCCCGGAGCCGCCCGGCGAGCGGTAGGCGCTGATCCGGCCGGTGTCCGGGCGGAAGCCGTTGGCGGGGTCCTCGGTGGTGATACGGCACTGGAGGGCGGCGCCGCGCAGGGTGATGGTGTCCTGGGCGAGGCCGAGACCGGCGAGGGTCTCGCCGGCGGCGATCCGGAGCTGCGCCTGGACCAGGTCGACGTCGGTGACCTCCTCGGTCACGGTGTGCTCGACCTGGATGCGCGGATTCATCTCGATGAAGACGTGGTTGCCGTCGCGGTCGAGGAGGAACTCCACGGTGCCGGCGTTGCGGTAGCCGATCTCGCGGGCGAAGCGGACGGCGTCGGCGCAGATCCGGTCGCGCAGGGCGGGGTCCAGGTTGGGGGCCGGGGCCAGCTCGATGACCTTCTGGTGGCGGCGCTGCACCGAGCAGTCCCGCTCGTACAGGTGGATGACGTTGCCCTCGGCGTCGGCGAGGATCTGCACCTCGATGTGGCGCGGGTCGACGACGGCCTTCTCCAGGAAGACGGTCGGGTCGCCGAACGCGGAGGCGGCCTCGCGGGAGGCGGCCTCGATGGACTCGCGCAGCTGGGCCGGCTCCGCGACGCGGCGCATGCCGCGTCCGCCGCCGCCCGCGACCGCCTTGACGAAGACGGGGAAGCCGATCTCATCGGCGGCGCGCACCAGTTCGTCCACGTCGTCGGAGGGTGCGGAGGAGCCGAGCACGGGCACTCCGGCGGCGCGGGCGGCGGCGACCGCGCGGGCCTTGTTGCCGGTCAGCTCCAGCGTGGCCGCGTCCGGGCCGACGAACGTGATGCCCGCCTCCTCGCAGGCGCGGGCCAGTTCGGGGTTCTCGGACAGGAAGCCGTATCCCGGGTAGACGGCGTCGGCGCCGGCCCGGCGGGCGGCGGCCACGATCTCCTCCACGGAGAGGTAGGCCCGTACGGGATGCCCCGGCTCCCCGATCTCGTAGGCCTCGTCGGCCTTCAGCCGGTGCAGCGAGTTGCGGTCCTCGTGCGGGAAGACGGCGACGGTGCGCGCGCCCAGTTCGAAGCCCGCCCGGAACGCGCGGATCGCGATCTCTCCACGGTTGGCGACCAGCACCTTGCGGAACATCCTGGATTCCCTTCAGCTGCCTGCCGGCGACGAACACCCTGGTGTCGGCCACGCCTGCCGTATCTCGCGGCCACCCTAGGGGGTGTCCGCGCGGGTCGAGGTGCGAAAACCGTCACATCGACGGGGTGGGCGACGCCACACGGGCGCGCCGGCCCGGCCCCGCCGAGGGCGGCCACCACGTCACCAGTACAGCAGCCCGCGGCCCGGAACAGCACCCGGTGACCTCGGGTCGTGCCGGCTGGGGTCTTTCGTTCGGATCAGGCCGGACCCGCGAGCCCGGCATGATCCGAACGAGAGGGCCTAGGGTCTTTCGTTCGGATCGGGCCGGATCAGGGAGCGGGTCCTGGTGCCGTGCATCGCAAGGCGGAGGAGGGCGCCATGGCGGAGCCATGGCAACCGACGACAACGCGGCGAGGCGCGGTGCCAGGACCCGCGAGCCCGGCATGATCCGAACGAGAGGGCCTAGCGGTCGAGGAACGGCGACGGAACCTTCGGCCGGGTCGGCAGGGGACGGTCGGCGGTGGCGGGCGGGGGTGCGGGGGACGGCACGGTGCGGGCCGGCGCGCAGCGGGGGCCGGGCGGAGCGGGGTCGGGGCCGCGGGCGGGAGTGGGGGCCGTTCGCGTCAGCGTGGCGGGTGAGCGGTCCGCCGCGTGGGCGGCCAGGGACCGTACGACGGCGCGCAACCGCCCGCCGCGGCCGTGCAGGAGCCCGAGGACGATCGCTCCGCCCACCGCGACCAGGTGTTCGCGGCCGGCCAGGTTGGGCACGGCGACGGACTCCCACACCATCGAGCCGCCGGTCATCGTGAACACCACCGGCGCGCGCCGGACCACCGCGAGATAGGTGAACAGGCCCACGACGGCCGCGGAGGGGCCGGTGTCGAGGACGTGCCCGGCCGCGGGGGGCAGTCCGAACCCCCACCAGCCGGGGCCCAGCGCGATCATCAGGCGGGCGGTGAGGGTGCCGGCCAGGGTGGTGGCGTAGGCGATCGCCAGGGTGCGGGCCCGGCCGAGGGTCAGTTCGGCCCAGGCGAAGGCGAGGAACAGCTGGGTGATGCCCGCCCACACCGGCAGATCGAGGGCGGGGACGTACAGCGATATGGGGGTGCGCAGCAGGGACAGCCACAGCGGCAGGTCGGCCTCGACGCCGCCGAGCCGCCGCACCCACACCGCTCCGGTGGGGTGCTGGGCTATGTCGTGGAAGAAGACGACGCCGAACGCGGCGACGAACGCCAGCAGCAGCCCGGACAGTCCGCGCCGGGCGAGCTGCCGCACGGGGTCGACGACGATGGCCTGCCACTCGCCCCGCAGCGTGCGCCCGGTGACCCGGGCGAGCCGCACGAGCCGCGAGCGGGACCGTCCGGCGTGCGGTTCAGTGGTCATGAGGCACGGCAGCCCATCGCCTTCGCTTCCCCCGTCATCTCCATCGCCCCTTTCACCTCGCTCCCGGTGGTCCGGCGGGGCGAGGGGGGTTTGTCCGTCCTGCGTCCGTTTCAGGCGCCATCGTACAGATGTACGGATCTCCCCTGGCCGACCCGCCCCTGTCCCCCTACCCCCGTCACCCCGGGGGTCGGCCGATGACAGTTCAGCGAGCGGCGAAGCGGGCGTCAAGAACCGCCGGACGGGCCCGTACGGGTGGCCGGAACACGTCCGAACCGTCCTGTGCACGGTGAACACACCTCCGTGACCGTCAAGTTCCTGGAACAGACAGGGAACCTTTCTGTTTCGATCACGAATTCTCGTATAGTGACCGCCAGTTCACCACTGGTGGCACCACTCACCAGCCGCGCACCTCCCGACCGCACGTCTCCCAGACCCACTGCCCGCATCTGCCGCGAGGACCAGGCCGGACCGATGACCGCGCCCACCCATCCCGGCGAACGACCTTCCCTCCGCACGTTCGTCACCGCCCTCGCCGTGACGGGGGTGCTGTCGGCGCTCGTGGTCTGTACGGCCGTGGCGGTGGCTCCCGGCTCGGTGCGCGCCCCGCTCGCCTGGGGCGCCGGCACGGCTGCGGTCGTGCTCAGCGCGGCGGTGGCCACGGCCGCGCACGCCCTGCGGACCGCGCGGGACGCCCGGCGCAGGCTGGAGGGCGCCACCCAGGACATCGGGCGACTGCTCCAGCAGCAGGCCCGCGCGACCGAGGAGGCCCGCCAGGAACAGCAGCGCCTCATCGACGAACTCGCGCGGCAGCGGACCGAGTTCACCGAGTCGTTCGCGGCCGAACGCGCACGCCGGGAGGAGGAGACCGCGCGGGAGCTGAACCGGCTCGGACAGGAGAACGCCCGGCTGTCGGGGGAGTTGGACCGTGCCCGCCGGGAGCGGGCCGCCGCGGTCTCCGCGACCTCCAACGCCGCCGCCCGGATGCAGGCCCTCGCCACGGCCACGCTCGCCGACCTGCGGGCGATGGAGGAACGGCACACCGACGAGGACGTAATCGCCGACCTGCTCCAGCTCGATCACCGCACCGCACAGGCCGGCCGGCTCGCCGACTCCATCGCCGTCCTCACCGGCGCCCGGTCGGGCCGCCGGTGGGCGCGGCCGATCGGCATGGAGTCCATCCTGCGCGGCGCGATGGGCCGGATCGCCGGGTACCGGCGGGTGCGGGTGCACTCGGTCAGCGAGGCCGCCGTCGCCGGGCATGCCGCCGAGGGGGTGATGCACGCCCTCGCCGAACTCCTCGACAACGCCGCGAACTTCTCGCCGCCCAACGCGGAGGTCCACGTCTACGTGGAGGAGGTGCCGGCCGGCGCGATCGTCTCCGTGGAGGACAGCGGGCTGGTGATGGGCGAGGTGCAGCTGCGCCGCGCCGAGCGGGCGGTCTCCGGTGACGTCTCGGAGCTGGGCGGTCTGACCGGCACCCGGCTGGGGCTGGCCGTGGTCGGCCGGCTGGCCCGCAAGCACGGCCTGAAGGTGTCGTTCCGGCCGTCGGCGCGGGGTGGCACGGGCGTGCTGCTGCTCATCCCCCAGGACATCCTCACCGGCCCCGCCCCGGCCACACCGGTCGTCCCGGTCCCACGCCAGGAGACCGGCGCGCCCGTGCGGGCGCAGGCGCCGGCCGCCGTGGACGCCCCGCCGGTCCACGAGTCCCCCGCGCCGCCGCGGGAGGGCCCGGCCGGGCTGCCCAGGCGGCGCCGGGGCCGTACGCTCGCCAAGGCGGAACGCGCCCGGACGGCGCACGGCACCGCCGGAGCCCGCACCGCACCGGGCGCGGACGAGGGCAGGACCCGCGCCGCCCGCTTCAGCAGCTTCCGCCAGGCGGTACGGCCGTCCGCACCCGGCACCAGCCGGCCCGGCCCCGCACCGGCCACCTCCGCACCCGCGCCCCAGGGCCCGGCACAGGACGACGGCACCGCGGACCGGCCCCAGGACCACCACGCCTCCGGCTCCGCGCCGGCCGACCACGCACCACCGCCGGCGCAGGACCACCACGCCTCCGGCTCCGCGCACTCGGTGGCGTCGGACGACCGGGCCGCCGTACCCCCTCAGCGTCCCGTGCCCGGCGCCCGTCCGGCCGGCGATTGCCCGCAGGGCACCGCCGACCCCGGCTCCCCCACCACCTCCGCCCATCCACACGAACACCCGCACCCGCACGAGCACCAGCACCAGCACCAGCACCCGGAAGGCGACTCCACCTCATGACCGGCCCGACCACCGCCGACGACAAGCTCACCTGGCTCCTGGAAGGCCTGCTGGAGAGGACCCCGGGTGCCCGGCACGCGCTCGTGCTGTCCCGGGACGGGCTGAAGCTGTGCCGGACGCCGGAGCTGAGCGTCGACCAGGCCGACCAGCTCGCGGCGATCGCGGCCGGCATCCAGTCGCTGTCGCACGGCGCGTCCGTGGAGTTCGGCGACGGGAGCGGGGGCGTGCGCTCCGCGATGGCGGAGTTCTACGGCGGTGTGCTGTTCATCGTGGAGGCGGGCACGGGCGCCCATCTGGCCGTGATCGCCGCGGAGGACGCGGACGCCGGCGTCGTCGGCCACAACATGAGCGAACTGGTCGAGCAGCTCGGCGCCTACCTGACCGCTCCGCCCCGTACCTCATGAGCCGTCCGGGCATGAACCGGCCGGGCCGGGACGACGCCCCCGACCGGCTGTACACCCTCACCCAGGGGCGCAGCGGGACCGGCCCCGACACCCCCTTCGACCTGGTCACCCTCGTGGTCGCCGAGTCGGAGCCGGTCGCCGGCATGCAGTCGGAGCACGTGGCGATCCTGAAGCTGACCCGGTCCCCCACCTCGGTCGTGGAGATCGCCGCCGAGCTGCGGCTGCCCGTGAGCATCACCCGGGTGCTGCTGTGCGACCTGCTCGCGGCGGGCCGCGTCAGCGCACGTCATCCGCACCGGCCGGCCATAACCGACCCCGACATCCTGGAGCAGGTGCTCGTTGGACTCCGCAACCTCTGACGCCCGCACCCCGTTGGGTGCCTCCGCCGACCAGGGTTTCAAGATCGTGGTCGTGGGCGGGTTCGGCGTCGGCAAGACCACGCTGGTCCGCTCGGTCAGCGAGATCCGTCCCCTCACCACGGAGGAGACGATGACCCAGGCCGGTGAGACGGTGGACGACATCCGCCAGGTGCGCGGCAAGTCCGCCACCACGGTCGCCTTCGACTTCGGCCGGATCACCCTGGACGCGCGCAACGTGCTGTACCTGTTCGGCGCGCCCGGCCAGGAACGGTTCTGGTTCCTGTGGGACCGGCTGTTCTCCGGCACGCTCGGCGCGGTCGTGCTGGTGGACACCCGCCGCATCGACGACTCCTGGTACGCGATCGACCGGCTGGAGCACCACGGCACGCCGTTCATCGTGGCCTGCAACGACTTCGGCGGTCCGGTCCGCGCCGGTGCGGACGTCCGCGAGGCCCTCGACCTGGATCCACAGGTGCCGCTCCTCGACTGCGACGCCCGTTCCCGGGAGTCGGGCAAGCAGGTGCTGATCACGCTGGTGCAGCACGTGAAGAACCGGTACGCCGACCCGTCCGCGCGGGCGGGCCTGCCCCGACAGGAGTTCGTGTGACCACCCCCGACGCCGTCCCGCTCAGCGGACCCCGGTTCCAGACCGAACCCGCCCGTCTCTACCGGGAGATGCGGCGCGATCACGGCTCCGTCGTACCGGTGCTGCTCGACGGTGACGTACCGGCCTGGCTGGTCCTCGGCTACCGGGAACTGCACCAGGTGACCGGTGATCCGGCGCTGTTCAGCCGGGACTCCGACCTGTGGAACCAGTGGGAGGACATCCCCGAGGACTGGCCGCTGCTGCCGATGATCGGCCGCAGGCAGCCCTCGATCCTCTACACCGTCGGTGAACGGCACCGGCAGCGCGCGGCGATGGTCGGCAACGCGCTGGAGGCGGTCGACCCGTCCGAACTGCGGGGGCACGCCGAGCGTTTCGCGGACGAGCTGATCGACGCGCTGTGCGCCGAGGGCGAGGCCGATCTGATCGCGCAGTACGCGATGCTGCTGCCGGTACGGGTCCTGGCCCGGCTGTACGGCTTCCCCGACGAGGACGGCCCGGGGCTGGTCACCGCCCTGAACGACATGATCGACGGACGGGAGCGGGCCCTGGCCGGTCAGGCCCATCTGGCCTCCTCCATGGGCCGGTTGCTCGCGGAGAGGACGAAGGAGCCCGCCGACGACGTGGTCTCCCGGATGCTCGCCGACGACGGTGGGTTCAGCGACGACGAGATCATGCAGGACCTGATGGTGATGATGGCGGCCGGCCACCAGCCGACCGCCGACTGGATCGGCAACTCGCTGCGGCTGATGCTCACCGACGACCGGTTCGCCGCCTCGCTGTTCGGCGGGCGGCACAGCGTCGCCGAGGCGATGAACGAGGTGCTGTGGGAGGACACGCCCACCCAGAACGTGGCGGGCCGGTGGGCCGCCCGGGACACACACCTCGGCGGCCGGCGCGTCCGGGCCGGCGACCTGCTGCTGCTCGGTCTCCAGGGCGCCAACTCCGATCCGCAGGTGCGCACCGACACCTCCGCACTGACCGGCGGCAACAACGCGCACTTCTCCTTCGGCCACGGTGAGCACCGCTGTCCGTTCCCCGCGCAGGAGATCGCCGAGGTGATCGCGCGGACCGGCATCGAGGTGGTCCTGGACCGGCTGCCGGACATCGACCTCGCGGTGCCCGCCGAGTCCCTCACCCGCCGGCCCTCGCCCTGGCTCGGGGGTCTGACGCGGCTGCCCGTCCGGTTCACCCCCGTACCCGCTCTGTGATCCCGCGCCGCCTCGGCCGGCCCGCTGTTCCGCCGGGGGTCCGGGGATCGCCACCGGGACAGGCGCAGTACCCCGACCCCGCCCTGGGAGGCACGTCACGATGACGACCGGTACCGAAGCACCCCGTATCGCCCTCGATCCCTTCGTCACCGACCTGGACGCCGAGAGCGCGGCGCTGCGTGCGGCCGGCCCGCTCGCCGCCGTCGAACTGCCCGGCGGCGTCCCCGTGTGGGCCGTCACCCGCCACGCCGAGGCGAAGGCGCTGCTCACCGATCCGCGGCTGGTGAAGGACATCGACGTGTGGGGTGCCTGGCAGCGGGGCGAGATTCCCGCGGACTGGCCGCTGATCGGCCTGGCCAACCCCGGCCGCTCCATGCTCACGGTGGACGGCGCCGACCACCGCCGGCTGCGCACCCTGGTCGCGCAGGCGCTCACCCCGCGCCGGGTGGAGCGGATGCGCCGGCGGATCGAGAAGCTGACCCAGGACCTGCTGGACGCGCTGCCCACGGACGGCTCGACCGTCGACCTGAAGGCGGCGTTCGCCTATCCGCTGCCCATGTACGTCATCGCCGACCTCATGGGCATCGACGAGGCGCGGCTGCCCCGGCTGAAGGTGCTGTTCGAGAGGTTCTTCTCCACGCAGACCCCGCCGCAGGAGGTCGTGGCGACCCTCACCGAGCTGGCGGGGATCATGGCGGAGACGGTGGCGGCGAAGCGGGCCCAGCCGGGCGACGACCTGACCAGCGCGCTGATCCTCGCCGCGCAGGACGGCGACCGCCTCACCGACGAGGAGATCGTCTCCACGCTCCAGCTGATGGTGGCGGCGGGCCACGAGACGACCATCTCGCTGATCGTCAACGCCGTCGTGGGCCTCTCCACCCACCCCGAGCAGCGGGCCCTGGTGCTCTCCGGTGAGGCCGACTGGCCGGCGGTGATCGAGGAGACCCTGCGATACGCGACCCCGACCTCCCACGTCCTGATCCGGTTCGCGACCGAGGACGTACCGGTCGGCGACCGGGTGATCCCGGCCGGGGACGCGCTCATCGTGTCGTACGGCGCGATCGGCCGCGACGAGCGGGCGCACGGCCCGACCGCCGGGGAGTTCGACATCACCCGTGAGCCGTCGACCCGTCACATCTCCTTCGGGCACGGCCCGCACGTGTGCCCGGGTGCCGCGCTGTCCCGCCTGGAGGCGGGGGTCGCCCTGCCGGCCCTGTACGCCCGCTTCCCCGGCCTGGACCTGGCGGTCCCCGCCACGGAGCTGCGCAACAAGCCGGTCGTCACGCAGAACGACCTGTTCGAGCTGCCCGTGCGGCTCAACCCCCGGCCCGGCACGGAGCGGGCTTGACTTCGAGCGGACTCCAGCTCGTAGCGTCGCGGACAGCCGGTACGGGAGAGGCGTTAGCACCCGGTGTCCCACACGGGATGCCGGCTGCCGGAATCCGTCGCTAGATGGAGGAAGGCAGGCCCTCGTGCCGTGCGGAAACGACCATCGAGTGTGCAGGAAGGGATCTCCCATGCAGAAGCGCAGGCTAGGGGACCTCCAGGTATCGGCCATCGGGCTCGGGTGCATGGGGATGTCCGCCTTCTACGGCTCCGCCGACCGGGAGGAGGGGATCGCGACCATCCGGCGGGCCCTCGACCTCGGTGTCGACTTCCTCGACACCGCGCAGATGTACGGTCCGCTCACCAACGAGTCGCTCGTCGGCGAGGCGGTCAGGGGGCATCGCGACGACTACGTGATCGCCACGAAGTTCAACTACCGGATGGACGACGCCGTCCCCGGCGACATGAGCACGGTCGGCCGGCAGGACGGCTCGGCCGAGCACGTCCGCAGCTCGGTCCACGGCTCGCTCCAGCGGCTCGGCACCGACCACATCGACCTGTACTACCAGCACCGGGTCGACCCGAACGTGCCCATCGAGGAGACGGCCGGCGCGCTGGGCGAGCTGGTCGCCGAGGGCAAGGTGCGGTACATCGGGCTGAGCGAGGCGAGCGCGGAGACCATCCGGCGCGCCCACGCCGTGCACCCGGTCACCGCGGTGCAGAGCGAGTACTCGCTGTGGTCGCGGGACGTGGAGGCCGAGGTGCTGCCGGCCTGCCGTGAGCTGGGCATCGGCTTCGTGCCGTACTCGCCGCTGGGCCGCGGCTTCCTCGCCGGCCGCTTCTCCTCGCCGGAGGAGCTGGACGAGAACGACTTCCGCCGCACCAACCCGCGCTTCACGGACACCAATCTGGAGGCGAACCTGCGGCTGGCGGCGAAGGTGAAGGAGATCGCCGCGGAGAAGGGCGTGACCCCGGCCCAGCTGGCCATCGCCTGGGTGCTGGCCCAGGGCGAGGACCTGGTGCCGATCCCGGGCACCAAGCGGCGTACCTACCTGGAGCAGAACGCCGCCGCGGCCGGCATCGAGCTGACGAAGGAGGACCTGTCCCGCATCGACGCCGAACTGCCGGAGGCGGCCGGCGAGCGGTACGACGAGGCGGGGATGCGGACGGTCAACCGCTGACCCGGCGGGTGCGGGGCGCCGCGGGGTGCGTGGAGCCGCCCGGCTGCCGGCCGGCTGACGGAGTGGGCCGGGGCGCGCGGCGCCCTGGTCGCCGGCGGATTCTGATCGTCGCCGGTTCTGCCGGCGTGGCCTGCTGGTGCGCCGACGCGGCGAACCGGTGCCGGTGACGCCGGCTGTGCGGGACGGCGGCGTGACCGGCCGGGAGTCGCTGGGCACGGCGGGCACGGCGGGCACGGCGGTCCTGATCGGCCACGGCCCGGGGCGCGCCGGGCGGCCGTACGGGTGCACGCCGGACGGCCGGACGTGTGCGGGGCCAGGGTCACGCCGGGCGGCCGTACCGGTGTCAGCCCCGCGTCACGCCTGCCGGCCGGGCAGGTGGTACACATGGAAGGCCTGGCCGATGACCGGCTGGGCGACATTGCGCACGCGCACTCCGCCGCTGGTCATCCCGTGCTCGGTGCCGGCGTGGGCGTGGCCGTGCACGGCGAGGTCGGCGCCGCCGGTGTCGATGGCCTCCGCGAGCAGGTAGCTGCCGAGGAACGGATAGATCTCCAGCGGCTCCCCGGCGAGGGTGTCCGGTACGGGCGAGAAGTGGGTCAGCGCGATGCGTACGTCGCAGTCCTGCTGCTCCAGGTCCTTCAGTGCGTCGTGCAGACCGTCGGCGCACCGGCGGGTGTAACGGACGAACTCCTTCATCAGGGGTTCACCGAACTCCCCGGCGCAGCGCCCGACGAAGCCGCCGCCGAAGCCCTTGGTCCCGGCGACCCCGATCCTCGCGCCGTCGGCGCCGACGACGGTGGCCTGCCCCTCCAGGACGTGCGCGCCCGCGTCCCGCAGGATCGCGCTGACCTCCTCGGGCCGCTCGTCGTGGTGGTCGTGGTTGCCGAGTACGGCGACGACGGGCACCCCGAGGTCCTTGATCTCCCGGGCGACGACGGCGGCCTCCTCCGGTGTGCCGTGCCTGGTGAGGTCGCCGGCGAGCAGCAGGACGTCGGCGCACTCCGGCAGCGTCTCGAAGGAGGGTCGCAGGGCGCCCTGGCTCTCGGAACCCATGTGGATGTCCCCGACGGCCGCGACGCGGATCATGTCAGGTCCTCTCCGTGGTCGGGCGAGGTGGTGCCGGCGACGAGCAGGTCGCAGTGGACCGGGTGCCCCGCCAGTTCCTCGCGGGCCAGCTGAAGGATCTCGTCCCGGCACTGGGTGGACGGCACGGTGCCCGTCAGCAGGACGGCGTCGCCGCGCATCTCGAGCCGGACGCCGAGTTCCCCGAGGTTTCCGGAGGCCAGGTGTTCGGCGAGATGGGCGACGCGGTAGTCCAGGTTCCCCGCCGTCGGCGGGGGCGGGCTGGTCTCGGTCATGGCTGCCCCTCCTGGGCGTCGATCACGTTCAGCCGTTCGAGGAGGAAGAGGAACGCGGCTGCCATGGGCTGGTCGCCGCAGGCCGCGCGGACCTCATCCCAGTCGACCTTCTCGCGGACGGCGCGGGCCACCGGCAGTACCGACCCGAAGTCGCAGTAGTGCTCCGAGAAGGCGCTGATCAGACTGCGGATCAGGTCGGTCGGGGACAGCACGGGCATGAGTACCGAGTCGACCGGCAGCACATGGGCCCGGTCGAGCATCTCCCGTGTGACGGGCCGGTGGGCCAGCGAGAAGATGATGTCGACGTTCTGCCCGTGACAGGTGGTCTTCAGCAGCCAGTCCTCCGGCGGGGTGAGCACGGCGAGGCCGGCCTCCCGGATGCTGGCGGCCACCGCGTCGGCGTCGTCGGGCAGCACGCAGAAGTCGGCGTCGTGCTGGAGGTAGCGGCTGCCGCCGTGGGCGTAGACGGCCACGCTCCCGGCCAGCGCGAAGGGGTGGCCCGCCCGTTTGAGGAGGGCGCCGATCTGCTTGGCGGCCTCCAGGATCGCCTGGCTGCGGTCGTGCGGCAGGTCCGCCGGCTCCGGCGCGGGCGCGGCCTGCTGGTCCGGTCCGTCCACGGCAAGCCGGAGTCCGGAGGCCTCCGGTCGCCGGACGGGCACGGCTTCCTCCCCGTTGTGCGTCATGACCTCTCCGTTCGGCGCCTCTCGCCCCGGGCCGGCCTGATCGGTTCCGGGGGTCGTACGGGTACCCGGCGCGCCGGCACCGACACGGCACCGCCGGAAGGTTCAGCCCTCCGCCGCGAGCACCGGGGTCTCCGCGGCGAGGAACTGCCCGAGGAAGAGGTGACCGGTGTCCGCCCGGTCCGCTCGCCCGGTGGCGGGTGGCCGCCCGAACGGCCCGGGAGCACGCTGGTAGGCATGGCATCCCGGCTCGGGCGCGCGGGTCCGCGGCGACCGTGGCAGTCGGTCCACGCACTGCTGCTGCTCCCGGTCGCGCTCATCGTGGTGATCACGCTGGTGGACATGCGGGCCCCCGACGACGTACACCTCGGGCCCGCGCTGGTGATCGCGCCCGCGCTCACCCCTTCCTTCGCCGGGCCCCGGACCACCGCCGGCATCGGGGCGCTCGCGGTGGCCGCCCAGATCGTCATCGGCATCACCCACGGCGGGCTCGGCACCACGAACCACATCGTGCAGATCATCACCCTCACGATCCTCGTGGTGCTCACGGTTCTCTACAGCGCCCTGCGCGAGCGGCGGCAGGCCCAGCTGGCCCAGGTCCGCACGGTCGCCGAGGCCGCGCAGCACGTCCTGATGTGGCCGCTGCCCGAGCAGATCGGCCCGCTGCGGATCGCCTCGCTGTACCTGGCCGCGGAGGACGAGGCACAGATCGGCGGAGACCTGTACGCGACGACCCGGTCCGGCGGCGCGGTCCGCGTCCTGATCGGTGACGTCCGCGGCAAGGGCCTGTCCGCCATCGGGGAAGCGGCCCTGCTGCTCGGTGCCTTCCGGGAGAGCGCCCACCGGCACCTCCCGCTGGCCGAACTGGCCGGCGCCCTGGACCAGAGCGTCACCCGCTACGCGGCCGAGCTCGACCCTCCGGACGAGGCCGGCGAACGGTTCGCCACCGCACTGCTCGTGGAGATCCCGGACCGGGACCCGGTGACCCGGATGACCAGCTGCGGCCACCCGCCGCCGCTGCTGCTGAGCCCCGGTCACGTCGTCACGGTCCCGGGCCTGCACCCGTCGCCGCCGCTCGGGGTGCACGCCGGTGACGAGTACACGCTGGACGTCTTCTCCTTCGAGCCGGGCGACACCCTGTTGCTGTACACCGACGGGGTCGTGGAGGCGCGGGACGACCGTGGCCGGTTCTATCCCCTCGCCGACCGGGTCGCGCGCTGGACCGATGTCAGCCCCGAGGCACTGATGCACCATCTGCGGCGTGATCTGCTCGCCCATGCCGGCGGGCGCCTCGGTGACGACGCCGCGCTCATCGCCCTGCACCGCACGCCCGTCGAACGCCGCCGGCCCCACGGCCACGGCGGCGGCACGGCCCGGCACGGCTGAGGGCCCGCGTTCAACTCCCCTTGCGCCGGCGTTCGTCCCGAGGGGGTGGTCCGCCCGCCCCGGTGTTGCGAGAATCCGCGGCGCGCGCTTCGCCCCGTGACCGACGGCGGACACCGTGTGTGCGTCCCGACCGCAGTGAGGTTCCCGATGCCCTTACGACGCCTGCCCGTACGACGCCTGCCCGTAGGGCGTCTGCTCGCCGGTCTGGCCCTCGTGCCGGCGCTGCTGTCCCCGGTGGCCGCGCGGGCCCTGCCGGGCGATCCTTTGGCGGGGCGCTTCGACCTCCAGGCTCACCGTGGCGGCCTCGGTCTGACGACCGAGGAGTCCCTGGAGGGCTTCGGCAAGGCGATGCGGCTGGGCGTGTCCACCCTGGAGCTGGACACCCAGGTGACCCGGGACCTGAGGGTCGTGGTCGATCACGACCGGCAGGTCAGCGGCGTCAAGTGCCGGGACACCGGCCCGATCGCGCCCGGCGACCCGATGTACCCGTACGTCGGCAAGTACGTCAAGGACCTGACGCTGGCCCAGGTCCGCACGCTGGACTGCGGCTACCGGCAGTTGCCGGGCTTCCCCGGGCAGGAGGTCGTCAAGGGCTTCCGGATGGTGGAGCTGAGGGACGTCCTCGACCTGGTGAAGCGCTACCACGCACGGCAGGTCACGCTGAACATCGAGACCAAGGTGGAGGCCGGCGCACCCGAACAGACCGCGCCGCGCGAGGTGTTCGTCCGCAGCGTGTACGAGGAGATCCACCGCTCGGGCATCGAGCGTCAGGCCACCGTCCAGTCCTTCGACTGGGGCGCGCTGCGGGTGATGCACCGGCTGGCGCCGAGGTGGCCGCTGGTGGCGCTGACCAATCACGACTTCCTGGAGGTCGGCGAACCGGGCGCGTCCCCGTGGCTGGGCGGGATCGACGCGGACGACTACGGCGGGGACTTCGTCCGGGCGGCGGCGACCCTTCCCGGCGTCACGACCCTGTCGCCCAACTACGGCTTCCCGCAGACCGGAAAGGTCGGCGACCCAGGATTCCGGTTCTACACCGACGCGGCGATGGTCACGGGGGCGCACGCCCGCGGACTGAAGGTGGTCCCGTGGACCTGTGACGACCCGGCGACGGTGATGGCGCTGATGGACCTGGGGGTCGACGGCATCATCACCGACTACCCGGACCGGGTCCGGCAGATCATGGCCGCTCGTGGCATGCCGCTGCCGCGGCCCTTCTTCCCGCACGGTCGCGGCTGACCCGGTGCGGTGGGCGTGGAGCCCGCCCCGAATGGGGCGGGGCGGGGCCGCACGCCCGGTGCCGCCGGTCAGCCGACCGGCTTCAGGCCGGTGATCTTCAGGGTCTTCAGGTCCGACTGGACGTCGATCCGGCTGACCGTGGGGTGCGCCCCGCCACTCCAGGTGAGGGTGACCCGGCTGGTGGCGTGGCCGGCGCCCGAACCGGTGTAGGCCACCTTCCACTTCAGCGGCACGTTCTGCGCGAACAGGATGCCGTCGGCGTGCTCCTTCTTCTCGTAGGCGGCGACCGCCTTCTTGGCCGCGGCGGAGAGGTGGAAACCGCGCAGGGCCTTCGCGCTCGCGGTGGCCGTGGGGTCGTCGGTGGCCCAGACGGCGTCGATGTAGGCGCCGTAGAAGTCGGCCACGTGCTGGGTGGCGCTGCGCGGGTCGCCCTGTACGGACGACACGGCGGCGGCACGGGCGGTGTGGCCGGCGCTCGCCCCCGCGAGTGCGGGCGTCACAGCGGCCAGGGTGAGGCCGGCGGTGAGCGCCACGGCGGTGAGGAGGGTCTTACGGCTGCGGATGGACATGTGTCTCTTTCCCCCGGATTCTTCGCGACCGGATCGATCCCGGCCGTCGACGGACCTTAAGACCTCTTTTCCCGCCGTCCGGTTCCGCCGCTCACCCGTCGGTTTCGGTCATCTCCCGCGGCCCCACCGGCCCGCCGGAGGGCGACCGCGACCGCGCCGGGGACGGTCGGCGCGGCGGCAGACAGGGCGGCGGTCGGCGCGGCGGCGGCAGACAGGGCGGCGGTCGGCGCGTGCCGGGTGACGCGGGTGGCGTGCGGGGGGGCTCACGGTGTCGGCCGGGCGCCCGCCCGGCCCGTCGTGCGGGCGGAGCGGGGCCGGGGTCCGGGAGGTGGGTCGGACCCCGGCCCCGGGTCTGTCACGGCTTGCGGGCTACCGCGCCGTACATCGCGATGTCCTCGTCCCGGATGCCCTTCTCGCCGGTGCCGTCGGGGTGCCACTTGTGCACCTGGACGATGCCCGGTTCGACCAGTTCCAGGCCCTCGAAGAACGCCTGTGCCTCTTCGAGGGTGCGCAGCCGCATCGGCATGTTGCGGGCCGCGTACTCGCGGGCGACGCGGCCCACCTCCTCGGGCGCGAACTCGGCGGTGCCGATGGACATCGCCAGGTAACTGCCGGACGGCAGCGGCTCCAGCAGCCGGCGGACGACACCGACCGCGTCGTCCTCGTCCAGCATGAAGTGGACGATCGCGATGACGGTGAGGGCGACCGGCCTGCTCAGGTCCAGGGTCTCGCGCAGCTCGGGGGCGTCCAGGATGGCCGACGGGTCACGGAAGTCGGCCTCGATGTACGAGGTCCGGCCCTCCGGGGCGCTCACGAGCAGGCCCTGGGAGAGGGTGAGGACGATCGGGTCGTTGTCGGCGTACACGACCCGGGACCCGGGGGCCACGGCCTGGGCGATCTCGTGCAGGTTGGGCGAGGTGGGGATGCCGGTGCCGACGTCCAGGAACTGGCGCACGCCCGCCTCCTCGGCGAGCCAGCGCACGGCACGGGTCATGAAGTCGCGGTTGGCACGCATGTGCACCGGGAGCGCGGGCCACTCCCGGGACATGGCGTCACCGGCCTCCTGGTCGGCGGGGTAGTAGTCCTTGCCGCCGAGTATGTAGTCGTAGATCCGGGCCGAGTGGGCGTTCTCGGTGTCGATCCGGTCGGCAGGCCATCCGTTGTCGGGCAACGCCGTGTCTCCCATTCGGTCGGTGGATCTGCGGGGGGCGGGGAATCTCGTCACGGGTCGGATCACAGTTCCTTGCGCAGCGCGCCGAGCAGGGCCTCGGTCGTCCGCGGGGGCGCGGCCTGTGCGCCCAGCCGGTCCAGGGCCTCCCGGTACACCACTACGTCCTCGGCCTTGTCGAGGTAGGTCGCCCCGACGAGTCCGCTGAGGTAGGCGACGTCGGGCAGTTCGCGGGCCCGGAAGCGGAACAGGTGGAAGGCACCGGCCCGCAGCGCGGGATGGTGTCCGTTGCGGAACGGCATGAGCTGCACGGTGACCTGGGGCAGCCGGCTGACCTCGATGAGGTGGTCGATCTGCGCGCGCATCACCTCGGGGCCGCCGACCGGCCAGCGCAGCACGGTCTCGTCCATCACCACCCACAGCCGCGGTGGTGCCGGCCGGGCGAGCAGCTCCTGGCGGCGCATGCGCAGCGCGACCCGGTGTTCGGTGGCCTCGGCGGACGCGTGCGGGTTGGCCGCGGCGAGCAGGGCGCGCGCGTAGTCCCGGGTCTGGAGCAGGTCGTGCACGAACTGGTTCTCGTACACACGGATCTGGTGGGCCGCCTGTTCCAGGCTCAGGTAGGCGGCGAACCAGTCGGGCATGACATCGCGGTAGGTGTGCCACCAGCCGCGCTTGTTGGCCTCGCGCACGGACTGGAGGAAGGTGTCGATCTCCTCCTGGTCGGTGACCCCGTAGACCTGGAGGAGCTTCTCGGCGTCCGCCAGCCGCAGCCGGGCCACCTTCGCCGCCTCCATGCGGCGGATCGTGGAGTGGCTCACCCCGATCGCCGCCCCCGCCTCGGCGTAGCCGAGTCCGGCCCGGGTACGCAGTTCCTCCAGCTGTCGGCCGAGAATCATGCGCAGCACGGAAGGGGCGCCGCCCCAGTCGGTCTCCGCGGTCACGCCCACCCCCTCGTCGGTGCCCGGATCACTGTCGTCCGTGATCGGTCTTCCTGCCCATTCGATCACGTTCTGACGGATGCAGCATGCACTTGGCCACTTGCAAATTTCAACTTGCTGGTTGCGGGGTGTCGTTGGCAGGTGCCAGAGTGGCCCCACCCCTCCGGTCGACCAAGGAGCGGGCGGCGCGGCCGGCTTGGGGGAGACGGGCCGCACCACGGCCTTCAGGGAGGCGGTGTGCCGCCCACCGCTCCGTGGCCGGGCCGACGGTGACACACCCCCGGCAAGCGAGGCCACGAAAGGCGCACGGCGATGGCTCCGCCCTCCCTCCCCCGACCGTCCGACGACCGCGGACCGGGCCGGCTTCCCTGGCATCAGGCGCCGTTGCTCCTGTCCGCGGCACCGCCCGAGCACCGGGCGGCGGACACCGAGGCACCCCCCTGCCGGATACCGGACGGCGGGCAGTCCCTGTGCCGGCTGCCCGCCCCGGCCGGCATCCCCGGCCCCGGGGGCGAGCGCCCCGGTCGACTCCCCGGGCCCGACGGCCCCGACCGGCTCGCCTCCGGGGCCCCCCTCCCCGCCACCGCCGCCTGCGATCCGCAGGCACCGGCCCACCGCGGCACCGCCGCCTTCGATCTGCCGGCCGTGCCGGCGGCCGTGGGCACCGCCCGCCACGTCGTACGGGACCTGCTGACCGCCTGGGGCGTGCCGGAGGACGCCCGGGACGACGTGGTCCTGGTGGTCTCCGAGCTGGTCACGAACGCCCTCGTACACGCGGCCGGTGAGTGGATCGGCTGCCGGCTGCTCGCCGCGGCGGACCGGGTACGGATCGAGGTCGAGGACCAGGCCGGCGGCCCGGCCCTGCCGGCGGTCCGCCGTCCCGGTCCCGACGACCCGCACGGGCGCGGCCTCCTCCTGGTCGGCACGCTGAGCCACGACTGGGGAGTGACGGCGGTCCCCGGCCGGCGCGCCCGCGTCGTCTGGGCGGACCTGCCGTCCGGCCGCGCCTGACCCCCACACCCCCCACACACGCCCGCGGACCGTCCCCACTCGTCCGAAGGACCCCGATGCACCACACCGCCCCCATCCCCGCCCCCGTCCCGGCCGCCGACCCGTCCTGGACCCGCACCCGCCCGAGGCCCGGCTCCCAGGAACAGCCCGGCTGAGCCACGCCCCGCTCCGCACAGACACCGCCACCGCCACCGCCACCGCCTGCGGCCCGCAACACACCCCACCAGCACGGCATCCCTCCCCCGACCCGCTAGATTCACCGCCGGTGCGGATCGTCCGCACCCGCGGCGGCGCGTGGCCCGTACGGGGTCCGGTTCCGCCGTGTGTGCCGTCGCACCGGGGGTTCCATGGTCTGGTCGCTGTTCCGCCGGGGCCCGGCCACCCGCGGACTGCCCGTGCCGGGACGGTGCGCGCCCGGCCGGCACGTCCTGGCCACCGAGCGCCTGCTGCTGTTCACGCCCCGGACCCGGCTGGACGTGGTCGCGGCACTCGCCGCGAGCGCGGACGCCGAGGCGCAGCGGTGGCTCGGCACCCAGGCGGACGAGGTGGTACCCGGCCCCGACACCCGCCGGGCCCTGCTGGCGTGGCGGCCGGCCGGGGACGACGGCCGCCGGATCCCCCGCGGCCTGGCCGAGCCGTACGCACCCGGCCCGGACGACCCCCTTCTGCTGGTGTGCGTGCGCAGGTCCGACCTCAGTTACGCCGGTGCGCTCGAACTGGAGCACCGGACGGGCGAGATGGGCGGCTGGCTGGCGCCGGGCTGCCGCGGCCAGGGGCTGGGGGCGGAGCTGTTCCGCGCGGGCGCCGAACTGGCCCACAGTCATGTCGGGCTGGCCACGGTACGGGCCGGGGCGGAGACCGGGAACACCGCGAGCCGCCGCGCCCTGGCCCGCGCCGGCTTCGTCCCGGACGAGGGCCCGCCCCGCCACACGCTCCCGGACGGCCGCGTGATCACCAGCGTCTGGCACCGACACGACACACCGACGGCCGCCCGCTGCCACTGACCACGGGCCGGCCCGGGTCCGCGCGAAGCGGCCGGGACGGACGGGCCGTCCCGGCGCCGGCCGAGGACGGGCAAGCCCGTCGGCCAGCGTGGACGGGGGCGGCCCCACCGGTCGGGGACGGGCGGACCGCCCCACCGACCGGAACCAAAGCGAACGGCTCCCACCCGGCCCAGACGCACGGACAGCCCCGCCGACCGGCACGGGCCGGCATCGAAGCCGCGCGCAGCGGCCGGGACGGACGGGCGGTCCCGGCGCCGGCGCGGAAGCGGGCGGCCTCATCCGGCCGGCATGGAAGGGGACGGCCCGAATCCGGCCGGGACGGGCGGACGGTCCCGTTGGCCGGAACGGCCCCGCTCTGGCCGTAGCGCCTGGCTGTCGAAGCAGACCTACGCTGCGAAATGCCGCCCCGCGAAGGGAATCCCGTGGCCGACGCCCCCAACGCCAGGCCGGCTCACACCCCGCCGCCTCCCGCCGCACCGGCAGCGCAACCCGCCCCGCACACCGGCCCGGTGTCCCTTGACGCGCCCACCGCTCCCGCCCTCGCCGAACTGGTGCTCCGGCCGCTCGGGTTCGAGCACCTGGCCGGCGTTCTGGATCTCGGTCACCTTGTGTACGACACCGATGCCATGCCCTACACCGGCTGGCCGCTGTCGGCCGTCGCGCGGCATCTGGACTCGGCGGACCCAGCTGTCTGGTGCTGCTCGACGGTGACCGGGCCGCCGGGGCGCCGACTGGGGCTACCCGGAGTGGATCGCCGTCGACCCCGGGCACCAGCGGGTGGCCTACCGGCTGGTGAAGGGTGCTGTGCGCTGCTGGCCGTGGCCGGCGCGGCGTGCGTGGTCACGGACGTCGAGCGCCGTAACACCGCCTCCGCCGTGCTGATGCGGCGTAACGGTTTCACGGAGGAGGCCACCCACAGCCTCTTCGTACGGCCGCTCACCGACGCGCCCGGTGCGGAGGGGCCCCTGCACGGCGAGGCCGCCGGGCAGGGCGAGGAGGACGCGCAGCGGCCGTCCGGCCTTGAACGAGTCGTGGGTGACGTGCCGGTGGAAGCGGAGGTTGATGCCCAGTCCGCTGACCATGTGCGCCGCTGGGGCAGGACCGGCCGCCGGTCGCCGGCAGCGGGGAGTCGGAGATCTCCGGTGACATGGCGACCTTTCTCGGCCGGGGCGGCGGCCTGGGCCCTCTCGTTCGGATCATGCCGGGCTCGCGGGTCCTGGTGCCGCGCCTCGCCGCGTTGTCGTCGGTTGCCATGGCGCCGCCACGGCGCCCTCCTCCGCCTTGCGATGCACGGCACCAGGACCCGCTCCCTGATCCGGCCCGATCCGAACGAAAGACCCTAGCCGACGGCGATGAAGGCGAGGACGGCGTTCTGGCCGCCGAAGCCGAAGGAGTTGCTGACGGCGGCTCGTATGCGGTGCGCACGGGGTGCCTTGGCGACGACGTCCAGGTCCAGCGACGGGTCGAGGGTGTCCAGGTTGGCGGTGGGCGGGATCAGCTGGTGGCGCAGGGTGAGGACGGTGCAGGCCGCCTCGATGGCTCCGGCCCCGCCGATGGCGTGCCCGATGGTGCCCTTGACGGCGGTGACGGGCGGGGGCCGGTGGAAGACCCGGTGCAGCGCGTTGTGCTCGGCTGCGTCGCCCTGCGGGGTGGCGGTGCCGTGCGCGTTGACGTGGTCGATGTCCTCGGGGGCCAGGCCGGCATCGGCGAGGGCGCCGCTCACGGCGCGCGCGGCGCCCTCGCCGTCGGGGTGGGGGGCGATGAAGTGGTGGGCGTCGCAGGAGGCTCCGAACCCGGCGAGCAGCGCCGTGGGCCGTACGCCCCGGGCGCGGGCGTCCTCGGTGCGTTCCAGGACGAGGACGGCTGCACCCTCGCCGAGGACGAAGCCGTCACGGTCGCGCTCGAAGGGGCGGGAGGCGGCGTGCGGGGCGGCGGAGCGGCGCGAGAGGGCGCGCATCTGGGCGAAGCAGGCGGCGGTCATCCGCAGCCGGGCCGACTCGCTGCCGCCGGCGAGGACGACGTCGCACCGGCCGGACAGCAGCCAGTCCCGGGCGAGGCCGATCGCGCTGGTGCCGGAGGCGCAGGCGGTGCTGACGACCATGTTGGGGCCGAGCGCGCCGAGGTCCAGGGCGATCTCGGCGGCGGCCATGTTGGGCACGCTGCGGGGCAGCGCGAGCGGGGAGACGCGCTGGGGGGTGTGGTCGGCGAGCCGGTCGAACTCGGCCTGCCAGCCCTGCATGGACCCGGTGCCGACTCCCATCACCACGCCGACGCGGGCCCCGTCCCAGCCGTCCGGGCCGAGCCGGGCGTCGGCGACGGCTTCGCGGGCGGCGAGCAGCGCGAAGGTCGTGAACCGGTCGAGCCGGCGGGCGAGCCGGTGCCCGAGCAGGCCGGCCGCGTCCAGGCCGGGCACCTGGCAGGAGAAGGCCACGGGCAGCCCGTCCAGTCCGGGGTCGGCCGCGGCGGTGGACTGCCCGGCGCACAGGCCCGTCCAGGCCGCGTCCTTGCCGATGCCCGCCGGGGTGACGAGGCCCAGCCCGGTGACCGCGACCGGGGCCCGTCGTACGCCTGCTCTGACCTGCTGCATGAGGCGTGATTATCCGTGCGGCGAAGGGCTGTTGCGGGCCACGGCAACTCGATCGGCCCAGCATCGGGGCCGCTACCACCCGGATGCGCGAATCGGGTCGGGCCGGTCGACGCGGGCGCGGGTCGCTGCAGGTTCAGTGCCGCCGGGCGGGTTACCGGCCCTTCCCGCCGGGTGCGCCGGCCCTGCCGGCCCTTCCGTCCAGGGCGTGGACCGCGCCGGCCCAGGCGCGGGCGAGCGCGGTCTCCAGGTCGTCCAGGGGCCGGTCGGACGTGTCCAGCCGGACGGGAGGGCCGATGTGCACGTGGACGCGGGGGCGGCGCACGGGGGCGGTCGCCCAGCCCGCGAGCTGTTTGGCGCGGCCGCCGGAGGCGACGCGGCGGGCGCCCGCGAGCCCGACGGGGATGACGGGGGCGCCGGTGGACAGGGCGAGCCGGACGACACCGGACTTCAGCCGTCCGGGCGGGCGGTCGTGCGCGGCACGCTAGCGGGGCAGGCCGCCCTCGGGGTGGATCAGCACGCCGCGGCCCGCGGTGAGGGCGTCGGCGGCGTGCCGCAGGGCGTCCGGGGCGCGGCGGCCGCCCCGGTGCACCGGCACGTAGCCCTCCCGGGTGAGGGCCGGGCCCAGCAGCGGGATCCGCCGCAGTCCGGCGGTGGCCAGAACGGCGGGGTGCGGGCCGAGCCGGTGCAGGGTGCCGATGAGGAGAACCGGGTCGAAGAAGGAGGTGTGGTTGGCGGCGAGGACGTAGCCGGTGCCGGGCGGCTGCGCCAGGTGGCCGGCGCCGCTCACGGTCGTGTCGCTGAAGACGGGCACCAGGGCCCCGGCCCATGCGGACAGCATCGGGCGCTCCTCTCCGCCGTAGGGCCCCTGGGACGATCATGACGGGGGTGGCGCCGGCGTGCGCGCCGCGCTGCCCCGAATGCCTGTCCGGGGTGCGGTGGCCGCCGGCCGGTGGCTGAATGGCCGCCATGGACTTTCTCGCCGCGTACGACGCGATCGCGGAGGACGACGTTCCGCAGCGGGTGGCCCTGCTGCGGGAGGCCATGGCGACCGGCAAGGCGGCCCTCTTCGCCGAGCTGCGGGCGCACCGGCCGGTGTTCAGCACGCCCGTCGGCGTGTTCGTCACCCGGCACCCCGACGTCCTGGAGGTGCTGTCGGCGCCCGGTACCTTCACCGTGGGGGTGTTCGGACCGGCGCTGGAGGACGTGCTCGGAGCACCGTTCATCCTCGCCAGGGACGGCGGCGACGTGCACTGGCGCGAGCGCGGGTACGGGCAGGTGATGCTGGCCGCCGAGGACGCGCCGCGGGTACGGGAGCTGACCGCGCGGATCGCCGACGCGGTGCTGGACGAGGCGACCGCCGGTGACGCGGACACCTTCGACCTCGTCCAGGACTACGCACGCGTGGCCGCCGCCCGGGTCGCCGCCGCCTATCTGGGCTTCGCCGGCATCGACGAGGAGACGCTGCACTCCTGCACCCGCCGGATGCAGTGGGCGTTCGCCGTGAACCCCGGCCGCGACCCGGAGGTCCACGCGTCCGGTGTGGCCGCCGGCCGCGAACTGCACGACCACGTCGCCGAGTTGATCAAGCGCCGCCGGGCCGAGGACCCCGGGGAGGGCGCCGACGACGTCCTCGGCCGGATGCTGCGCACCCGGCTGCCCGCCGAGTACGGCTTCGACGACGAGCGGGTCAACGCCAACCTCGTCGGCTATCTGTCGGGCTTCCAGCAGAACGCCACCCAGTGCACCGCCACCGCGCTGAAGGAACTCGCCGTGCGTCCCGGCGTGCTGGCCGAGGCGGAGCGGGCGGCGGGCGCGGGCGATGCGGCCCGCTTCGACGCCTATGTGTGGGAGGCACTGCGCTTCCACCCGTTCGTGCCGGTCACACCCCGGTTGTGTGTGCGCGGGCACGTGCTGGCCGCGGGCACGCCTCGGCAGACGGTGATCCCCGCCAAGAGCGTGGTGCTGGCCTGTTTCGCGTCGGCGATGTTCGACGAGGAGGTCGTGGACGCGCCTGCCGAGTTCCGGCCCGGACGCCCGCCCGCGCACAACCTGGTCCTCGGTCACGGCGCCCACGACTGCGTCGGCCGGTACGCGGCGCAGGTGATCGTGCCGGAACTGGTACGGCGCGTGCTGCTGCGCCCCGGTGTCCGCCCGCTGCCCGGCGGTGAGCGCGCCCTGGACTACGCGGGCACCCCGTTCCCGCAGCACTACCGGGTGCGGTCCGGGCGCACCGCCGTGAGCCAGGACCTGGCACCGGGACACGGCACCACGGCCTGACACCGGGACACGGCACCACGAACAGCCGACCGGACCCGCACACCGGAACACGGCATCACGGCCTCACACAGGACCTGCACACCGGGACACGAGACCGCGAGCCGACACCAGGATCCGCACACGGGCATGCGACCCGCGACCGACCGGAGGACGACCCATGACCGTCACGTCTCGCTCAGCCCGGGCCCGGACCGTGCCGCGGACCGGGGTCAGGGACAGGTCCCGCGACGGCGTGCGCAACCGCTTCGAGACCCATCTGCTGACTCATTTCGGCCCGGCCTGGCAGGCCGCCCAGCGCAGCAGGTGGCTGCACCGCAGGCTCAACTCCACCCTCACCGACCTGGCCGTGCTCAAGGCGCCGCCGCGTCCCAACCCGCTGAGCACCAAGGCCCCGTACACCTCCTGGGACTCCCTGACCGACCGCTCCTGGGTGGGCCGGCACCTGCCGCCGGTGGCCTCGGTGCCGAAGGACCTGCCCGCGCCCGAGAAGGTCGCCGAGCTGTTCCGGCGGGAGGGCGAGGGCCGCTGCTGCACCCGGTCCACCGCGCTGCTGCCGGCGTTCGCGCAGTGGTTCACCGACGGCTTCCTGCGCGGCCACGCCGCCACCGGCGACCCGCGCCGCACCGACTCGCCGCACACCCTGGACATGTCCCAGCTGTACGGCGACCGCGAGGAGGTCACCGCCTGCCTGCGCACCTTCGAGGGCGGCCGGATGAAGAGCCGGATCATCGGCGGGGCCGAGTTCCCGCCCGCCCTGTGCGAGGGCGGGCGGATCACGGAGGAGTTCCGGGCGATCAGACCCGTCCGGTTCGAGGAGGTGCCGGAGACGTACGTGGACACGCTGTTCGCGTGGGGCGGGGAACGCGCGCACGCGCACATCGGGCCGATGGCGATGAACGTCCTCTTCCTGCGCGAGCACAACCGGGTCGCCGGCGTACTCGCCGACGCGCATCCGGACTGGGACGACGAACGCGTCTTCCAGACCACCCGCAACACCCTGATCGTGATGATGATCCGGGTGATGCTGGAGGAGTACATCAACCACATCACGCCGTACCACTTCGCGTTCGTCCTCGATCCCGTCCGCACCGACCGCGGGGTGTGGCACCGCGAGAACTGGGCGACGATCGAGTTCAGCCTGGTCTACCGCTGGCACAGCCTCGTCCCGTCCACGTACCGTCTCGGCGGCCGCGAGGTGCCGCTGGAGCGGACCGTCGCCAACGGGCAGCTGGTCCTGGACCGGGGCCTCGGCCCGCTGTTCGAGGACCTGTCCCGGCAACCCGCGGGCCAGGTGGGGCTGTTCAACACCGACGAGCTGCTCCTGCCGCTGGAGGCGCACAGCGTCGCCGTGGGCCGCGACCTGCGGCTGGCCTCGTACAACGACTACCGCTCCTACTACGGCTTCCCCCGGGTCACCGACCCGCGGCAGATCTCCGGCGACCCGCGGATCCAGGAGGCGCTGCTCGACGTGTACGGCGACGTCGACGCGATCGACCTGTACGTCGGGCTGTTCGCCGAGGAGCCGGAACCCGGTGCCATCTTCGGGCGGCTGCTCGAACGCGTCATCTCCGTCGACGCGTTCTCCGAGGCGCTGAACAACCCGCTGCTGGCGCCACGCCTGTTCACGCCCGACACCTTCTCCCCGGAGGGCCTGCGGATCGTCCGCGAGACGCGCTGCTTCTCCGACCTGGTGCACCGCAACCTGCCTGAGGACAGGACGCGTCACCTCGTGTCGCTCGGCAGGAGCGCGGCGGACGTCCGGCCCCCGGCCCGCTGAGCCGGCCGGGGCCGCCTCACGGGTGCCGGGCGCGTTCAGTCTCCGGCTCGGACGTGCGCGAGCAACGCTGCTGCGGCGGTGCGCAGTTGCTGCGCCGCCGTGATGCAGGCGGCGGCCTGCTGCTCCAGGGTGGGACGGCTCCACTCCGGTGCCGCCGGACAGTCACCGAGCGTGGCGGCGGTGGCCCGCAGCCGCCGCGCGTACTCCTCCATCAGCTCGGCGTCCGACCGCAGCGTAGCGGCGCGGTCGAGGAGTCGGGTGTCGTACGACGTCACTCCGGGGGACTCGGTCACCATGGCGTACTCCCGGTCGGCGGGTGTGCGGGGGGCTCAGCGCGGAAGGAGGGCGCCGGCGCTGCGGTGCAGCATGAACTGGGGGCAGGTCAGGACGAACAGCGGCC
Organism: Streptomyces sp. NPDC014991; assembly: GCF_043080665.1. Taxonomy (NCBI): domain Bacteria; kingdom Bacillati; phylum Actinomycetota; class Actinomycetes; order Kitasatosporales; family Streptomycetaceae; genus Streptomyces; species Streptomyces sp. NPDC014991. The sequence goes on along the minus strand of NZ_JBIBVY010000003.1, from coordinate 398,340 downwards.
GGGCCGTGTCGGCACCGAGCCGGCGCAGCTGCCCGGCGAAGGGCTCGGCCGCCGCGGTGTCCAGCCGCAGCCCGATCCCGCCGCCGCGGTGCAGACGGAGCCTGCCGTGGGCCCGGACCAGGGTACGGACCGTGCTCTCGCCCCGGCGGCCGTAGAGGATCCAGTCGGCCTCGGGGCAGGGCACGCCACGGCCGAGGCGGCCGTCGACGGTGACGCCGAGGTCCGGGGAACCGGCGCGGATCTCCCGGCCCATCAGGTCGGCCTCGGCGGTCACCCGCAGCGCGGGCTGACCCCAGATCTCCTGCGCGACGACCCGGGCCTCCTCGCTGGTCACGGCGATGGAGAGGACGTAGCGGCCGGTCCGGCGCAGATCGACGCGGCGCAGCAGGTCCAGGGCGACGTCGTAGGGGCTGGGCCGCCACAGGTCGTCCACCAGCAGGGAGAGGACGATCTCGGTGTACGGGCCGATCGTGGTGCAGCGGTGCTCGTACAGCGAGAGCACCGCCATGGCCCGCCGGCCCAGCCGGCTGGGTGTCAGCCAGGTGACGTCGGGCAGCAGGCTCCGGGCCGTACCGGCGTCGACGGGGAAGCACAGGTGGGCGGCGGAGGAGTCGTAGTAGCGCACGGGTACGTCGACCGGGCCGGCCGCGGTGGGCACGGAGGCGGTGGGCAGGGTGAGGAAGGGGTAGCCCTCGGGCGGGTTGGCGCGGTCCTTGAGCTGGTAGGCCTGGGTACGCACGACGGGTCCCCGGTACGGGGCGAGCGCGTCGTCGATGCGCTCCCGGGCGTCGGGGATCACGGTCCTGAGGTGCTCGATGTACTCGTGGATCATGTGGCAGAGCGGGAACTCGTGGCCGGGCCCGATGTAGTCGACCTCGTACCAGTCGGGGTGCGGGTCGAAGGCGGAGCCCGCGCCGCGCCCGTCGAGGACGGGCACGATGTCGTGCTGGTTGGTGATGCTGGCGACCCAGGTGCGCGGGTCGGCGGGTCTCTTGCTGTCGATCGGGGAGCCGACGGCGACGACGTGGGTGACCCGGTAGGTGCGGCAGAACTCCTCGTCCTGGGCGAGGTTCATCAGGGCGATCCCGCCCTCGCTGTGCCCGATCAGCGCGAGGTCGGCGCCGCGCGGGATGCCGTAGTCGTCCAGGGCGAGGAGGATCGAGCGGGTGTACGGCGAGTCCGTCAGGAACAGGTTGCGCCAGGCGCCGACGAAGTCCTGCGGGGAGTCGTTGCGGGGGCGGCCCGGTGCCATGCCGGGCGCCTGGACGACGTAGCGGACGACACCGTCCGGGCCGCGCACGTTCTGCACGAGGATCCGCCCGTCGGTGGAGAGCATCTCGATGTTGCGCAGGAAACCGAGGAAGGAGCCTTCCGGCGCGATGACCTGTCTCTCCTGGTCGGTCAGCTCGACCGCCTCGGCGGCGCCCTCGCCCCTGTCCAGGTTCGCGAGACGGGCGGCGCTGACACCGTGCAGCGGGTCGGCGGACAGCGCACGGCCACCGGCCAGCGCCCAGCCGGTCTCGTCGTTCTGCGGGTCCTCGTCCAGCAGGGCGCGGATGGCCAGGAGTTCGGCCAACAGCGGGGCCAGCCCGGACAGGGCGCGCTGGGCTCCCTGGTCCCGGAACAGCGCGCGCAGCGCCCGCACCGATTCCAGGTCCCGGTCGGCGGTGACGGCCTCCGTCAGCCGGCGCATGCCCGGATCGCGTTCGAACTCGGGGTGGTCGATGAGCACGGCGGCGATCCTCAGCCGCAGCGAGCCGACGGCCACCAGCGCCGCCAGGCTCTCCCGGCCCAGCACCTCCCCGGCCGCGCCCAGCACGTGGCCCATGCCCTTGGGGGCCGTGATGGCCGAGCCGCCCAGGCCCTGCCTGTTGGTGAGGGCGCGCAGCAGTGCCCAGCGGGCGGCGAGGCCGGTGCGGGGGCGCCGGCGCGCGGAGGCGGCCAGGTCCGGGGAGAACAGGACGGTACTGGTGCGTGCGGACACCGCGCGGATGCCCTCGGCGACGTCGACCACCTCCCGCGCGCACCGTCGCAGCAGTTCCTGGACGTCCTGACCGTCCGGCACGGGCCGTCCGGGTGCGGTGCCGTCCGCTCGCATCCGACGCTCCCTCGACTCGACGACGTGGGGACAGGGGCGGGGCCGCGTCGGCGGGCGCGGCCTCGCCCTCATCGTCGGCCAGGGCGAGCGGGCCCGCACCTTCATCCATCCAGGTAGAGGATGCGTACGGGTGCCGTGCGGCCCGCCGAGTCTTGACCGTGAGGTCGTACGACTGCCGCATAATCGCCGCACATGACCCCCTGCACTCCCCCGACGGCCCCGGTCCCCCATCTGGCGGCGGAGGGCGTGTCGTGACCACGTCCGCCGAACGCCCGGAGGGCCTGCGGTCCCCGCTTCCGGACACCGTCCCGGTGGGCCGCCCGCTGCGCACCGGCTACCTGCTCACCCTCGTGGTGGGCCCCCTCGCCGTCCTGGCGCTGGCGGTCCCGGCCGCCCTGGCCGGCGGCTGGGGGCCACGCTGGTACGACGCGGTCCTCGGCGCCGGGATGTACGCGCTGTCCATCATGGGCGTCACCGCCGGCTACCACCGGCACTTCACCCATCTGTCGTTCCGGGCGAAACGGCCGCTGCGGATCGCGCTCGGTGTCGCGGGCGGCCTCGCCCTGGAGGGCCCGGTGACCCTGTGGGTGGCCGAACACCGCCGCCACCACCAGTACGCCGACCAGGAGGGCGACCCGCACTCGCCGTGGGCGTTCGGCACCAGCCGGCGGGCTCTGGCCAAGGGACTGTGGCACGCCCAGGTCGGCTGGTTCTCCTCCTCGCCCGTCCGCTCCCACCATCCGCGCTACGCGCCCGATCTGCTCGCCGACCCGGACGTGCGCCGCCTGGACCGCTGCTATCCGGTGATCATCGCCGTCTCCCTCGGCCTGCCGCCCGCTCTGGTCCTGGCGGTCTCCCACGACTGGCACCGCGCGCTGGTCACGTTCTTCTGGGCGAGCCTCGTCCGGTACGCCGTCGTCCACCATGTCACCTGGTCGGTCAACTCCGTCGCGCACGCCTTCGGTGCCCGGCACTACCGCACCCGCGACCAGTCCCGGGACGTGCCGTGGGTGGCGCTGCTGACCTTCGGCGAGGGCTGGCACAACCTCCATCACGCCGACCCCGGCAGTGCCCGGCACGGCGGCCTGGCGGGCCAGCCGGATCTCACGGCCTGGCTCATCGCCCGGTTCGAGCGCTGGGGCTGGGCGTACGACGTGCGCTGGCCGGACGAACGACGGCTCACCGGCCGGCTGACCACGGAGGCCGCGGGGCGGCGGTCACCGCGGAGGCGCTGACGGGGCTGACGAGGCTGACGGGCCGGCTCGTGTTCATGCGCCGGGGAAGTAGCGGGAGAAGGCGGTGGAGTCGACGGCGAACATGCCGTTGAAGGGGTGGTTGAGCTGGTAGACCAACAGCACGGTGAAGGTGATGAGACCCGTCAGGCCCATCACCATCACCACATGGGTGAGGCTCCTGCGCACCCCGAACATGAACATGAAGGCGACGGTCAGCACACCGCCGACGATCAGCCCGAACCACAGCACCGGCGACAGACTGTTGCCGACGTCGGCCTCCCGGCCGCGCCGGGCGTCGTCCAGGGTGCTGAGCTGGGCCAGGGACTCCTGGAGCGTGGCCTGCTGGGCCGGGGTGGCGTCGACGGGGACCTGGCTCGCGGCCCGGAGGTCGTTCAGCAGGTCCCAGCCGCGCCGGCCCGGTGGCTGCCCGTTCGTCATGGCGGGCCACTCGGCGGACACGACGGTGTGCACGTACAGGTCGACGGCACCGCGCGTCTGTTCCGCCTGCGCGGCCGGTAGCCCGGCGGCCAGCAGGCGGATCTGGTGGGCGGCGCTCGCCTCCGCCTGCACGTGGCCCTCGGCGCCCGAACGGGACTCCCACACGGACACCATCGACAGACCGAGCACCAGGGCGTAGAGCACGCCGACCATCATGGAGATGTACTCGGCGACGTCCTCACGAGGTTCCGCGTCCGGGGCGGGGGGCCAGTAGTGATGCCGGATCACCACGATGCCTGCGGCGACCACGGCGATCCCCAGCACGACGGCGAAGATCTCGATCATCGACTCGGTCTCCTGTCGGTGTTCTGCGGCGGGGTGGCTGGGTGAGTGGGGGGGCTGGGCGTCGGGTGGCGGGCAGCGGGGTTCATGGTGCGGCCGGTCACGGGCCGATGCGCCGGGACCCCAGGAGGGCGGCGGCGAGGGCGGCGGGGATCAGCATCAGGAACAGCACGGCGAGCAGGCCGAGCCCGGTCGGACCGCCGCCGGGCCTGATGAAGCGGGACATGATGGACGGGTTGCCCGACCGCCGGGGAGGGGTCCGGGAGTTCCGCCCCGGTGGCTGGCCCGGCACGGTCGCCTGACCGGTGGTTCCCTGACCGGTGGTTCCCTGACCGGTGGTTCCCTGACCGGTGGTCGCCTCGCCACCGGTGGACCGGCCCTCTGTCTGCTGACCGCCTGTCGACTGGCCGCCGGCTGCTTCGCCCCCGGTTGCTTCGCCTCCGGTGCCCTCACCGCCGGTGGCCCCGCCCCCACCGGCCGTGGCGCCCTCTCCTGCCCCGGCGGCAGCACCCCCACCGGCCGTGGCGCCCTCTCCTGCCCCGGCGGCAGCACCCGCGCCGGCCGCGGCGCCCGTCCCTGCCCCGGCGGCTGCGCCCGTTCCCGCGCCGGCGGCCCCGGTTCCGGTGGCGCCTCCGCCACCGGCCGCCGCCCCGCCACCGGCCGCCGTCGCCCCGCCACCGGCCGCCGCCGCTCCTCCTGCGGCTGCCGCACCGGCGCCCGCGCCCGCGCCCGGGCCCGCTGCAACGCCAACCGCCCCCGCGCCGCCCGCACCAGCAGCACCACCAGCTCCCGCCCCGGCACCCGCACCCGCCCCCGCTGCGGCACCTCCTGCCCCGGCACCCGCCGCGGCACCCGCTCCGGGTGCGGCACCTCCCGCTCCAGCACCCGCCCCGGCACCGGCACCCCCTGCCCCGGCACCCGCACCCGCTCCGGGTGCGGCACCTCCCGCTCCGGCACCCGCCCCGGCACCGGCACCGGCACCGGCACCGGCACCCCCTGCCCCGGCACCTCCCGCCCCGAAACCCGCACCGGCCGCTCCAGCCCCGGCGCCTACCCCAACCCCACCTCCGGCAGCGGCACCTGCCCCAGCACCAGCACCAGCCGCAACTCCAGCACCAGCACCAGCACCAGCACCAGCCGCAACTCCAGCACCTGCCCCAGCCCCAGCTCCAGCCCCTGCCCCTGCAGCCGTACCCGCTCCCGCACCCGCACCTGCCGCCGCTCCGGCCCCAGCCACGGCCGCAGCTCCAGCCCCCGCCCCAGCCCCAGCCCCAGCCCCCGCCCCTGCAGCCGTACCCACACCCGCCGCCGCTCCGGCCGCGGCCCCAGCTACGGCACCCCCAGCCCCAACCCCCGCAGCGGCCCCCGACGGGCCCGCGGCCGTACCCGGCGCCGTGCCGGGAGCGAGGACGCCGGGTACGGGCGCGGGCCCGCCGGGGGGTGGCAGGGGTGGTGGTGGGGGGAAGGTGACGCCGGGGGGCACGGGCAGGACCGGGGGCGCCGGGGGCGGAGCGGGGACGGCGGGCGGGGCCGGGGGCGGAGGAGCGGCAGGGGGGATCGCGGGGGGTGCGGAGGGTGCCGGGGCGGGGGGCGGTGGTACCGGGAGCGGTGGTGGCGGGGGCGGGTACAGCGTGAACGAGCCCGACGCGTCGGCCGTCAGCAGCGGCGGCCGCTTCGGGCAGCCGTCGGGCCGGAGGGTGCTGAGCCGGTCGGTCCCGGTCAGGTGCCCCTCACTGAAGTACTGGCCGGGGGGCCGTTCCACGGTCGCCCGGCAGCGCACGGAGTCCCCGGGTTCGAGGCTCGGGACGGTGTCGTCGCCGGCCGGGCAGACGATGCCGGGCGGCTGGAGCACGGGATCGGTGAGCCGGAGGTCGAACACCGTGCGGTTGCCGGTGTTGGACACGTCGTAGAGCACGGTGACCGGGCCGGGGGCCAGCGGCCGGCCCGGTACCTCCACCTGGGTCTCGATCGTCTCGGACAGCGCCGGCCGGCCGCCGACGCCGGCGTATCCGGACCGGGCTGTGGCCCAGGACTGCCGGCCGAGGGAGGGGATGCGGCCGACGGCCGTGACGTCGGCGATCCAGGTGCCCTCGCGGGCGGTGGCCCAGGCGGTGCAGGTGGCCGAGTCCAGGCCGCGGAGCATCGGCAGGTGGTCGTCGCCGCCGGGGCAGCGGATCCTGGCGTCCGGCAGCCCCGGGTCGTTCAGCCGTACGTCGTACAGGTCGGCTCCGGTGCGGTTGACCAGTCGGTACGTCTTCACCAGCGGGTGGCCGACGCGGATGCCGGGGTGGGTCGCCCCGGTACCCGGCCGGGTGTCGACGTCGACCTCCAGGGCGAGCCCGTGGCTTCCCGCACCGTCGGCGACGGCGCGGTCGACCGGTCCGCCGGACACGGCCGCGAGCAGCGGCAGGACCACGGCGAGACGTGCCCCGTGGGCCACGCCAGCACCTCCCTGATAGTCCTATGAACACACGAACAGGACTAACAGAGCGGCTTGACGGCGCGCTCCGGCCCACGCCGGTCACGGTGCGCAACCGCACGAGGATCACTCCACCGGCCGCGCGGCCGGCGCCGGACACACCTCAGCCGTCCGGCATCAGGCCCGCCGCGAGCGTGGCTCCCAACTCCCAGCACGCCTGCGTGTCGCCCTTGCCCGGCTCACCGGTGACGGTCACCGCGTCGGCCGCCCGGCGCCAGGCGAGACCGGTGGTGACGGCCTCGACGGCGCGGACGGCTCCGGTGACGTCGTTGCCGCCGTGGACGTAGTAGCCGAACGGCCGGCCCCGGGTCTCGTCCAGACAGGGGTAGTAGATCTGGTCGAAGAAGTGTTTCAGGGCGCCGGACATGTAGCCCAGGTTCGCGGGCGTGCCGAGCAGGTAGCCGTCGGCTTCGAGCACGTCGGAAACCGTGGCGGACAGGGCTGCCCGGCGCACGACGCGGACGCCCTCGATCTCGGGTGTCGTCGCGCCCGCCACCACGGCTTCGAGCAGCGCCTGGCAGTTCGGTGACGGCGTGTGATGGACGATCAGCAAGGTAGGCACGCCCCGCACCCTGCCGTGCGCCTGCCGCTGCTCGCAAACGCCCGGGTGCCGGCAGGCGTCACGGACACCCGCCGGGGGTAGGACGGTGTCCGGCAGCCCGCACTCGGCGACGGAAGGGGACGTGGTGGCGAAGGACGATCGCCCGGCACCGGCCGCCGAGGTCTTCGACGCGCTGGGTGTCGCCTACGAGGAGGCGTTCGCCGCGTCCGAGCCGCACCGGTCGTCGCTGCGGTGGCTGCTGGAGCGGCTGGAACCGGGCGGCAGGGTGCTGGACGTGGGCAGCGGGACGGGACGGCCGACCGCGCAGACCCTCACGGAGGCCGGGCACCGGGTGCTGGGCGTGGATGTCTCCCCGGTGATGACGGAGCTGGCCGCCCGGCAGGTGCCCGCGGCGGACTTCCGCCTCGCCGACATCCGTGAACTGCCTCTGGACGAGGCGTCGTTCGACGCCGTGTGCGCGTACTTCCCGCTGCTCCAGATGTCCCGCGCCGAGCAGGCCGCCGTCGTGGCGAAGCTGGCCCGCGCCGTGCGGCCCGGCGGACTGGCCGCACTGGCCACCGTCCCCCTCGACGTGGAGGACGTCGCGGGGTTCTTCATGGGGCAGCCGGTACGGGTGACGAGCTTCGCCGCCGGCGCCTTCAGGGACCTGGTGACCCGGGCGGGCCTGACGGTACTGGCCGAGGACCACGCCGTGTTCACCCCGGCCCACCCCGACGCCGTACCGGAGCCTCACCTGTTCCTGCACGCCCGGCGCGCGGCGCCGTGACGCCGGTCAGGGCTGCAGGGGCAGCAACCGGCAGGTGGAGCCGGCGGGCCGGCCCGCGAGCCGGTCGGTGAGCCAGTCGACGGCGTCGCCCTGGTCGGCCAGCAGCGGCGCGAAGTGGTTGAGCAGGGCACGGCCCAAGGGGGCTGCGGCGACGGGCACATAGGTGACGTCGGCGCCCTTGCGGCACCAGTCGACGGCCAGCCGTCGGGCCTGCGCGTGCGGGACGAGGTCGTCGTTGATCCCCGTCGCCACCCGGACCGGACCGGTGGGCCTCGCCGTGCCGATGCGCTGGCGGTCGAGGAAGTCCCGCAGTGCGGGCTCGGCTGCGACGACGTCGGCGAGGGAGGACCCGTCGGTCGTCCAGGCGGTGCTGTGCGCGGAGTTGTAGGAGAGGATCGCGTCGCCGACGCACATCGTGGACAGGTCGGCCAGCGCGGCCCTGCCCGCCGCGTTCAGGTGCCTGTCGGCGATCGGCCTGAGCGCCGGGTCGGACTCGAGGAAGCCGTTGACCGCCCAGCCGAGGGCGCCGGCCAGGTCGCTGCCGTCGATCGCCTCGGTCACCTTGGCGAGATCGGCGGGCGGTGCCCCGGAGTAGGTGCCGGCCAGGGTGATGTCGGGGGCGTAGGACGGCTGGAGTTCGGCCGCGGCGGCGGTCGCACCGCCCCCCTGGCTGTAGCCGTACAGCCCGACGGGCGAGGCCTCCGTGACCGAGGCGCCCTCCAGGTTCCGTGCCGCGCGGACCGCGTCCAGCACGGCGTGGGCGCCGTCGAGCCGGTTCACGTACGTGTGCAGTCTGTCGGTCGTGCCGAGTCCGGCGTAGTCGGTGACGACGACGGCCACCCCCTCGGCGAGCAGGCGGTAGATCGCCAGGTCTTCGTAACCGACGGACACCGTACGGCCGTTGAGGGTCAGCGGGTGTTCGAGGCCGAGTGAGGCGGCGCACTGGTCGCCCTGGCCCATCGTGCCGGGGGCCAGCGCGACCAGTGGGCGTGGTCCGCCGTGCTTCCACGCGGCGGCCGGTTCCAGGTAGGCACCGGTCACCGCGACCGGCTGCCCCGCGGAGTCGGTCGACTTGTACATCAGCCGGGTGGCGCGGCCGGGCAGGGGTCCGTCGAGGCCCGGCAGGCTCAGCGCTAGCGGCAGCCGCTCGCTGCGGACGAGGGCACCGTCGGCGGCGGGCAGCGCGCTGGGCGGGGTGTAGAAGGCGGGGATGGTGACGCCGCGGGACACGACGGTGTCCGTGGCTTCGGCGGGGAGTGCGGCGGCGGTCTGGGCGCCGAGGCAGGCGGCGACGGCGATCGCGAGGGCTGCGGGCACACGGGTGCGCACGGACATGGCGGACCTCCTGGGCGGCAGGGTGGGGCAGGGGGTTCCGGAGTGGCTGGCACGGACCTTACTTCTGAGTAAGTTACCGGCGGTAGCCTCATGGAGGTCACGGTTGGGTAATGTCGACTTGTTGTCAGCAAGGGCTCCGGCGCTCATCCGGCGGGCCGCTGTCCGGCCGCTCGGCTACAGTGACCCGCCGAACAGTGGGGAGACGCAGGTGCAGGTCAAGGTGGGGGTCATGGGGATCGTGCGGAGCACAGCGGTGGGCATGGCGGTGGGGACGGCCCTGCTGGCGACGGCGCTCGGCGGATGCGCCGGGTCGGGCGGGACGGGCGGCAAGGGCCGGCCCGGCACCTCCGGCACGCCGGCGTCGGCGCCGGCCAGGACGAGTCCGGGCGGCGACACGATCGGCGCCACGGGTTCCGCCTGCGAACTGCCCGTCACGTTCGACATCGCCCGGCACTGGAAGGCCAAGTCGATCGACGCCCGGAAAGAGCTGTCCGAGGCGTCGGAGAAGCCCGACGACGACCTCGGCGGGGCGCTCGCCGACAGCCTCCTCCGGCAGGGGCCGGTCACCGCGGCCTGCGAGATCGACGCCAAGCCCGCCGGAAACATCGGCTTCCTGCGCGTGTGGACCGGCAGGACGGGCGATGCCGACGCCGGCGGCGTGCTGCGCGCGTTCGTCGCCGCGGAGGACGACGTCAGCAAGGCGAAGTACCACTCCTTCACGACCGGCGGTGGCGTCTCCGCCGTGGAGGTGGAGTACCTCTACACCAGCAAACTGCTGGAGGAGACCAAGAAGGAGAGCGCCTTCGCGGTCAGCACGCCCGACGGGCCGGTCGTCCTGCACCTCGGCGGCATGGACACCCAGGAGCACGAGGAGATGCGGCCCGCCTACGACCTCGCGAAGCGGACCCTCGAACTCGCCTGAGGGCCGCGTCGTCCCGCGGCGCGCTCAGTGCACGGCCGTTTCCCGTCCCAGGTAGGTGAGGGGGCCGGCGTCCGCGACCGGGATCACGTGGAATCCGAGCCGGTCGTAGAACGCGCGGGCGGCCGTGTTGGCGGTGACCATGCCGAGATGGACCGCCCGCACGCCCCGCCCGCACAGGGCGGCCAGGAAGGCGTGCAGCAACCCGCGGCCGTAGCCCCGCCGCTGCCAGTCCGGCAGCAGGTCGATGTGCAGATGGGCGGGATAGCCGGCGAGTTCGGGTACGAGCATCCGCTCCGGCCGGTGCAGGAGGTGGACCATCTCCTCGGTGGGCGTGCGGGGCGGCGCGGTGGGCTCGGGATAGCGGCCGGCCAGCCGGGGGATCCAGGCCTGCCGGAAGTCCCTGACGAAGGCCTCGGTGTCCGCGGTCCCGACGATGTAACCCACCGCCCGGCCCGTTCCGTCGTCCAGCACGAAGGCGAGGTCCGGGTCGAAGTGGACGTACGGCTCGGCGAAGAGCGCCGGCATGAGCCTCAGGTCGGGGTAGACCGACCGGGAGTCGCCACCGTTGTGCGCCGTGCGGACACAGACGTCGGCCACGGCTTCGCGGTCGGCGGGGCGGTAGGGGCGGATCGCGGGTGCGGGATGCGGAGGGAGAGAAGACACACCGGCATCCTGGACGCGTTGGGAGCGCTCTCACAAGAGAATTGGTGAGCGTGTGGCGCGGCGGCCCCCTCGGGGTGGAGGGGGGCCGCCGTAGGGGCTGCCGGACCGGTGTCGTCAGGTGCCGCTCGCCGTGGGTGGCCGGGGTCAGTAGGGCAGGCGGCGGGCGCGGATCAGCATGAACAGGCCCGACAGGGCGAGCAGCGTGCCGAGGGCCGCGGGCCACAGCTGGGCCCCGGTCTCCGCCAGACCGCCCCCGGCCGCTCGGGGCGGGGTCTGGGCGGTCACGGGCGGGACGTACGCGGCGGCGGTGGCCCGGTCCGACGCCGAGGACGCGGGCGCGGACGGGGCCGGCCGGGCCGACGTGGAACGGGAAGGGGTGGAACCGGCCGGAGCGGCCCCGCCCGCCCGGCCGTCTCCGCCGGCGGCACCTGCCCCGTCCTGCTTGGTGGTGCGGGCCGGCGCGGTGGTCGCCTCGGTCCTCGGCGCCTCGGCGGGACGGGAGGCCGACGGCCTCGGCGCGGAGGTGGCGCTTCCGCCGGGCTCCGTGGCGGGATCCCCGCCGGGTTCGGTGGCGGGGCCCTCGCCGGGTTCGGTGGCGGGATTCCCGCCGGGTTCGGCCGTGGTGCCGTGACCGGGGGCGGCGGTCGCCGGGGACCCGGAGGTCGCCGTGGGCGCCGCGGTCACACCCGGGCCGCCGGGATCCGCCGTGGGCGTCGCGGGCGCCTCGGTCGCACCGTCACCGCCGGTGCCGGTGCCGCTGTCGCCGTCACCTCCGCTGCCGCCGCCTTCTCCGGACGGGCCGCACGCGCGGCCGGAGTTGATGCAGTCGACCATCTCGCGCATCAGGTCCTCGTCGAAGACGTTGATGAAGTCACCGTGGTCGGTGACGGGCTTGTGCAGCTGCTCGGGGAAGGAGTCCACCGCGAACAGGGGGACCGTACGGCCGCCGTCCGCGAGGCTCGGTGCGGCGACGCCGTAGACGATGCGCTGCACCAGCTGCGGTATGGGGCGGAAACCGGCCGGGCACGAACCGTCGACGGTCGCGAAGGCGACGTGGGTGCGGTGGTTGGCGCTGTCGGTGTTGCGGCCGTCCCAGCAGCTCTGGAACCGGAAGGTGCGCACCACGTCGCTGCCCTGCGGACACAGCGGATACTTGTCCTTCAGCTGCCGGTTCTCGTAACCGGTGCAGCTCCAGGACGCGTTGGCGTTGCCGGGACCGTTGACGAAGGCCTTGGCGTCGCCGGTGATGATGCGCAGCAGGCGCGGCATGGCGGTGACCTTGTCACGCGGGTTGCCGACGAACGTCAGCGTCACCGCCTTGGGGGTGACGATCTGGCCGGCGTTGCCCTCCGTACCGCCGCCCGGGGCGCCCGCGTCCCGCTCCTGCCTGCCGTTCTGCAGGCGCAGCACCGGCCAGTAGTACGTGGACCTGTCGCCCTGGTCGACACAGCTCGTGGCGGCCTTCGCCAGGTCGTCGTCGCCGGCGAAGGCGTTGTTGCCCTGGTTGCCGACGTAGTCGTGGAAGTGGTGGGCGCCGTTGGAGACGCCGGGGGCGACGATGACGTTGTCCGAGTTGAACAGGCCGTTGGCGTTGACGCCGCAGTCGGAGGTGAAGGTGCCGCGCGAGGCGTCGGCCCCTGGGGGCGTGGCGGCCGCGTCGGGTTGTACGGCGGTGATGTCCGCGTAGTCGGAGACGACGGGCCCGTTGCCGGCCTGACCGGCCCCGTTCTGGCCCTGACCCTCCCCCTGGCCCTGCCCGGTACCGTCCTGCCCCTGGCCGGTACCGCTCGGGCCGGCCGTGGGCCGGCCGGTGTCGCCGGGGCGCAAGGTGCAGGCGGCCAGGTCGTCCAGGCCCCGCGGGTGCTCCCCCGCCCGGCCGAGGGCGTCGGTGATGCGTCCGATGGAGGCGGACCGCTTCTCCTTCAGCGGATTCGTGATCGCGTCCGTGGTGGATCCGGTGTCCTGGCCACCGCCGCTTCCCCACTGCTGGAGTTGCCGGTAAGCCGCCGCGGTCTGCTGGTCGAGCAGGGCGAGTTCACGGTCGACGTCCGGGCGCGCCGCGTCCGGGACAGCCGTCAGCCGGCTGCCGACATCGGGGCAGTCGATCGTCGCCATGCCCGTGGACAGCACGCGTCCGGTGGAGTCCGTGCCGGATCCGTCGCCCCAGCCCTCGCCGGCCGAGGCGTAGACGTTCGCCGCGGCCAAGCCGGCTCCGCCCAGCATCAGGGCGAGCGCCGCGAGAGTCGCGCGTCGTGCGCCGGTCGGACGTCTGCGCCTGTTGCGTACCAAGGTCGTCCCCTGTGTGTGCTCGCCGGTCGGGCATGGAGTTCCCCGGCTTCATACGGAGGGCGAGGCCGTCGCGTTCAACGGAATCGCAGATTCACCGGAGTCTCACAGGAAACCATGAGACCCGCCTTTTCCCACTCGAACGTCATCGCGAACATCACAAATACGTATCGGACATTCCACGCCTCAACCTTCACACGAGGTACACACGTTGGCTAGGTTGACGCTCGGCCCGGCCGGCTCGGTACCGGCGAGCGGCCCAACTGCCCTGCGGGGCGAGGAAGGAGCACGTCTTCCATGGCGCCGGAGAGCCGCGACGAGGTTCGCCAACGGATCGAGTCGCTCTATGACCAGGCCGAGAACGCGACCGGGAACTTCAACGCGACCCGGGCCATGGCCGCCCAGCGGCGTTCGCGGGGCGTCCCGTTGGCCAAGCGGACGGGCCGGCGCCCGGAGCCGGCGCTGGACACGATGGCCCGGCAGTGGTTCGACGCGGCCCGTGCCAAGCTCGGCCCGACCGTCCCCGCCCTACTGCCCCCCGACCGTTTGCCCGACCGCCCGACCGTCCCGACGCGTCCCCAGGGCCGCGACGGGGACGGTGACCTGGCAGGCGGCGTTCGGGAGGCCTTGCCCCCGGGGCCCTCGGCCCACCCGCCCAGGGCGTTGGAGCGGGGGGCGGGAGGCGCGATCGGCGCGTTGCCGGTGGGGAGTTCGGGGGTCCAGCCGGGCGGCGGGCAGGCGCTGGGCGAGCTGACGGGTGGATCCGCCGGCAATCCGTGGTCGGCCGAGGGCACCGGCGTGCCGGGCGGCGGGCACGCGACGGGCGGGCCGGTGGCGGTCGGTGCGGTAGGCCGGTCGGCGGCGATGCTGGAAGGCGGACAGGAACTGCCCAACACGGCACTGCCTCAACGCCAGCTCGGTCACCTCGACTTGATGACCGTCGAAGCGACCGGCCGGAGTATGCCCGAACTGGCGATGGCAGGCGGCTCGGTGGGCCTGCCGGACTTCGCGGAGCAGGCGCCGGCCGGTGTCGGCGCCGCCGGGACGGCCCTGCTCCCGGCCGCCGCGCCGCCCACCGCCCAGGCGAACCCGGTCCAGATCCCCAGACCGCTGCCCGGCGCCGCGCCGGGTCGCCCCTCCCCCACCGTGTCCAAGGCTGACAGCCGGCGCAAACTCACCGCGGCCCGCGACCTGCTCACCCGGTACACCTCCCGACCCGCGCTGACCACCGACCCCGTCCGGCCCGCGTTCACGCAGGCAGGGTGGAACACCGGCGCCCAGCCGCCTCACTGGGCCACGTCAACGGCGGCGCCCGGTGTTCCGCCGTTGCCCGAGACGCCGTCAGCGGCGGCCGTGCCCGACGTTCCGGCCATGGCGGCGCCCGCCGTGACGCAGACCGCCGACGCTCTCCCCGTCGCGGCATTCCCGGCGGCCGGCACGAGCAGTTACCCGGCCATGACGGCCCCCGGCATGACGACGTCCGCCTCCGCAGCGGACACGGGCTCGTACGCGTACCCGGCCACCTCCGCAGCGGACACGGGCTCGTACGCGTACCCGGCCACCTCCGCAGCGGACACGGGCTCGTACCCCCACCCGGCCGCATCCACGTCCGTCGGCGTCGCCGGCATCGGCACCGGCTCCCGGGCCCTGCGCGCCGCCAAGGCGATCGCGTTCGCTCGGGCGCAGGTCGGGAGGCCGTGCGTATGGGGCGCGACCGGGCCGGGTTCGTACGACTGCTCCAGCCTCGTCCAGGCCGCGTGGAGGGCCGCCGGAGTCATGCTGCCGCGCGCGGCGCACGAGCAGGCCCTGGCGGGCACCCCCGTCGCGGTGGCCGGTGCGGAACCGGGTGACCTCGTGCTCTTCTTCGACGACGACCGGCATGTGGGTCTCTACGTCGGTGACGGGATGATGGTGCACGCCCCGGGGCCGGGGTCGACCATCCGCGAGGAGTCGGTCTACGGGGCCGGGGAGGCGGCGATCCACCGCGTCGTCCGGCCCGCGTGACCCGGAGTGACGGGTGGGTCGGGTCTTCGGTACCCGGCCCATAAGCCGGGCCTCGACACCCCATAAGATCGCCTTATGAGGTCATAGGCCGGACCCCTGTACCTGGTTAGGTCTGCCTTAGTTTAGGCTTCCTGTTCGAGTCGCCGTTCACACTCGAAGGGAACCTGATCATGCCGCGCCCCCTGCGGGTAGCCATCGTCGGAGCCGGCCCCGCCGGGATCTACGCCGCCGATGCCCTGCTCAAGTCCGAGGTGGCCGCCGACCCCGGTGTGTCCATCGACCTCTTCGAGCGAATGCCCGCCCCGTTCGGCCTGATCCGGTACGGCGTCGCGCCCGACCACCCGCGCATCAAGGGCATCATCACCGCCCTGCACCAGGTGCTCGACAAGCCGCAGATCCGCCTGTTCGGCAACGTCGACTACCCGACCGACATCAGCCTGGACGACCTGCGCGCCTTCTACGACGCGGTGATCTTCTCCACCGGCGCCATGGCCGACCGTGACCTGTCGATACCCGGCATCGAACTGGACGGCTCCTACGGCGCCGCCGACTTCGTCTCCTGGTACGACGGCCACCCGGACGTCCCGCGCACCTGGCCGCTGGAGGCCGAGAAGGTCGCCGTGCTCGGTGTCGGCAACGTCGCCCTCGACGTCGCCCGCATCCTGGCCAAGACCGCCGACGAGTTGCTGCCGACCGAGATCCCGCCGAACGTCTATGACGGTCTCAAGGCCAACAAGGCCGTGGAGATCCACGTGTTCGGCCGCCGTGGCCCGGCGCAGGCGAAGTTCAGCCCGATGGAGCTGCGCGAGCTGGACCACTCCCCGAACATCGAGGTCATCGTCGACCCCGAGGACATCGACTACGACGAGGGCTCGATCGAGACCCGCCGTGGCAACAAGCAGGCCGACATGGTCGCCAAGACCCTGGAGAACTGGGCGATCCGGGACGTCGGCAACCGCCCGCACAAGCTGTTCCTGCACTTCTTCGAGTCGCCGGCGGAGATCCTCGGCGAGGACGGCAGGGTCGTCGGCCTGCGCACCGAGCGCACCACCCTGGACGGCACCGGCAACGTCAAGGGCACCGGCGAGTTCAAGGACTGGGACGTCACGGCGGTCTACCGCGCGGTCGGCTACCTCTCCGAGAAGCTGCCCAAGCTGCCCTGGGACATCGACTCCGGCACCGTCCCCGACAAGGGCGGCCGGGTGATCGAGGAAGGCGGCACCCCTCTGCCGTCCGCCTACGTCACCGGCTGGATCCGGCGCGGCCCCGTCGGTCTGATCGGCCACACCAAGGGCGACGCCAACGAGACCGTGGCCAACCTCCTGGACGACTACGCGAACGGCCGCCTGGACACCCCGGCCACGCCCGAGCCGGAGGCCGTCGACGCCTTCCTCACCGAGCGCGACGTCCGCTTCACCACCTGGGAGGGCTGGTACCGGCTGGACGCCGCCGAGCGCGCCCTGGGCGAGCCGCAGAGCCGCGAGCGGGTGAAGATCGTCGAGCGTGAGGACATGCTGCGGGCCAGCGGCGCGTAAGGCCGCACCCGGCCGGGTTCATCGGGGCCGGCGCACCGGCCCCCGCGCCGTCCGGCCCCCGGCCGGACGGCGGACCGCTCCCGCGACGGCACCGACGGCAGCCGCCGGGCGAAGGGGCCGCGCGGGTCCCCGCCGCTCCCGCGCCGGCCGGCGGATGCCGCGGCCCGAGGGACGCGCGAGAGCCCGGCGGACGGTCGGGGTGGGCGGGCGGGGCGGAGCCCGGGAAAAGTCCGCCGGCCCCCGGTAACGGCCCTGTCAGGGTCCTGCGGTGTTCTCCCTGTCCGAGCCCGCCCTCTTCGGCCGCCTGCGCGAGGCCCGTCGCGTGCTCGTCGCCGGGGCCGGCGGCGGCTTCGACGTCTGCGCGGGGCTGCCCCTCGCCCTCGCGCCGCGATCGGCCGGCAAGGACGTGTCGCTGGCCGACCTGTCCTTCGCCGACCGGTACGGCCTCGGCCCGGACAGCTGGGTCGCGGAGGACGTCGCCGCCGTCCGCCCGGACACCCCGCTGCGCGGCGACTGCTTCCCCGGGCGCGCGCTCGCCCGGTGGCTGCGGTCCCAGGACCTGCCCGACACCGTGTACGCCTTCCCCCTCACCGGCGTGGAGCCGCTGCGCGCCGCCTACCGGGCGCTCCTCGCGCACCTGGGCGGGGTGGACGCGGTCGTGCTGGTGGACGGCGGCACCGACATCCTGATGCGCGGCGACGAACACGGTCCGGGCACCCCCGAGGAGGACATGGCGATCCTGGCCGCCGTCGCCGGGCTCACGGAGGTCCCGCAGCGGCTGGTGGCCTGCCTGGGCTTCGGAGTGGACGCGGCGTCAACCACTCTTTGGTCCTGGAGAACCTGGCCGCCCTGGACCGCGACGGCGGCTGCCTGGGCGCGTTCTCGCTGCCCCGCGACAGCGCGGAGGGCGCCGCCTACCTCGACGCGGTGGCGCACGCCCAGCGCTGCCACACGAGCCGTCCGAGCATCGTGCACGGATCCGTCGCCGTAGCCGGGCGCGGAGACTTCGGCGACGTGCGGTTCACCGAACGCACGCGCGGCAGCGAGCTGTTCGTCAACCCGCTGATGGCGCTGTACCTCTGTGTCGACCTGCCCGCCCTGGCGCACGCCGATCCCTGTCTCGGCCGGCTGGAGGGCACCGTCCTCATGCGTCAGATCAGCTCGGTCGTCGCCGCGTTCCACGACGAGGTGCCCCGGCAGCGGCAGCCCCGGGTGTTCCCGCACTGAGCCCCGGCGGGGTGAACGGGGCCCGCCCCTGAGCGGATGGTCGGGCGGGCCCCGTTCGCCGGACCATTGTCGACGCCGTGCACGGTGGCGCGGCACGGGTGCGCCACGGTCGTGTGACGCGTACCGCGCGCATCCCGGGCGCACGGCGCGCACCCCGTGCGCGGGCGCACCTCCATCCGGGCGCGCGGCGCCGGGCCCCGGCCGACGTACCGCCGGGGCGAGCGGTGATACTGGGAGGCGCACCCGCCCCCATCAGCAGATTGGCTCATGTCGAACTCCGCCGGCGACCGCGCCACCATCCCGCAATCCGTCTGGGCGGCCCGGGGCCGCCACACCGGCCCCGACCCCGAGGACGTCGTCCGCCGCATCCTGCACCGGCGCAAGGAGAGCGGGGACATCGACGACTTCGCCGAGCCACCCGCCGGCGAGGACCCGGCCAGGCGGGTCTTCGAGGCCCGCTGGCGGGCCGGCGCCACGGTGACGGTTCGGGCCCGGCTCACCCTCGTACCGCATCCGAGCCGGCCGCAGGACCACGAGTGGCGGCTCGTCGCGGAGGCGGAACGCCCGTGGGACGACACATGGCCCTCGCCCGCGACGTTGTTCTGGCCCGGGGGCGGCGCGGACGGGACCGACGACTCCTGGGACCATCACGCCACGGTCCCCGGCCTGCGCTTCCGGCAACCCAACGCGCTGCCTCCGGACGACAAGGAGATGCGCCGCCGGCTGCGGGAGGCGGCCCGCGAGGCCTGGTGCGTCAACCTGGTCGTGCACGAGGCGATGACGCCGGACGAGCGGGGCAGACTGCCCCTGACCCGGCTGCTGCCCCCCGGCCTGCGGGACCGCGTGGTGGAGCACCGGGCCGCGCCGCAGCAGCTGCGGGCCGTCAACTGGGCGCTCAAGGACCTCGGCGTCGAGGTGCCGCGCGGTGGTGCGGTGCTGCTGCCCCCCGACCCGGCACCCAAGGACTACGACGGCCGGGAACACAGCGTGCGCAACGTGTTCCTGGACGGTTCGGAGCCGGTCGAACTCATCGCGGCGCTACGGCATTTCACCGCCCAGCCCCGGCCCATGCCGCAGGGCGCCGAGGAGGCGCTGACCGACCTGCGCGACAACTGGACCCTGAGGACCGTCAGGGAGGAACTGGAGCGCGAGCGGCGGCTCGTCGCCATGTACGCCGAGGCGCTGGAGGCGATGACGAAGTCCCGGGATCTGTACAAGCAGGCCGCCGAGCAGGCGCTGGAGGCGTTGTCCGCCTACCGGGACGTCCCCGCGGCCGCCCTGCCGCAGCAGCAGCGGCCCACCGCGCGGACGCCGGTCGCGCTGCACCAGTTGACAAGGACGTTCGAGCGGCTGAGGTTCACGGCCAAGGGCCGCCAGCGGCCGGAGTCCACCGCGGGCGCCTCCCCGGACGAGGCTCCGGCCGGCGGTACGGCGGACGGCACGGTGGCGGACGGCGCCGGCGCTGGTGCCTCCAGCGGCTCCGGCGGTTCCGGTGGCTCGGACGGCCGGTTGGCTTAGCCCGGCATCGGACGGGCAGAAGGGGCGGAAGGAGGCGGAAGGAGTGCGCATGGACACGTCCGGCACCGTGCTGGTCGTCGCGGCCGTCGCCGCGGCGGCGCTGCTCGCCCTCGCCGTCGCTCTGCTCGTCCGGCTGGTACGGACCCGGCGGTCGCTGCGGCGGGCCGGGCTGCCGACGGGACCGCGCTGGGTGTTCTGGGGGGCGGTCGCGTATCTGGTGCTGCCCACCGACCTGTTGCCCGACCCCGTCTACCTGGACGACATCGGCGTCCTGCTCCTCGCGCTGCGCAGCCTGCGCGCAGCCCGACCACTGCCACCCGGCCCGTCCGAACCCTGACCGGCGGGGTGACCGGGGCTCGCGGTGCCGTGGATGGTGCGGGGGTGGACCGGCCCTGGCGCCCGGGGCCGGCTCAACGGCCCCCGTCCACCAGGCGACTGCTGCCCGCGGTCAGGGTGGTCAGCACGACCGTCAGTGCGGCGAGTGCGGCCGTCGCGGCTGTCAGGCCGGCGATCGAGGGCGGCGCGAGCGTCGCCGCCTCCAGACGGGCCGGGTCGGGCACGCCGAGGCGTCCGCCGAGCGCCTGTCCCGCGGCGAGCGCCGCCGTGACACCGGCCGCGGCCGTCGCCGCGACGAGCCGGGCCGGCGCCGCCCGCGCGGTCATGGCCAGCGCCAGCAGCCCGCACAGCGCCGAGGCGAGCAGCGTGGCCCCGAGTACGCCCTGAGGCAGGCCGGCCCAGTAGCGCGGGGCGTGAGCCGCCCCGCACAGCAGCACCAGTGGTGCGGCGCCACGGGCGGCCCACGCCTGGGACCCCGGCCCCCGGCCGTACCCGGCACGTTTCCTGTCCCACCGCTCCCTGGCCGCCTGCTTCCCGACCAAGTCCTTCCTCGACGACCGCTCCCCCGCCGTCCGGTGCCCAGCCGCCTGATCACCAGCCGCCTGATGCCCCGCTGTCCGATCCCCCGCGGTTCGATCCCTCGCGGCGCGCTCATCGGCCGGACTGTCGTCGGCGGCGGGTCGGCCGGGTCCCTCGGGCTCGGAAACCGGTGCCTCGGTGCCGGGCGTGGGCCGCGGGGCGGCGGCCCCGGGAGGCGCAGGCTCGGGCAGCGGGCGTTCCCGCCTCCCGCGGTCCGCGGCCAGACGGCCGATCAGCTCGGCGAGTTCCTCGACGGGCCGGTGCTCGGCCACCGCCCGCACGGCCGCCTCCCCGCAGCGGGGTTCCACCGGAGCGCGGTTCAGCAGCTGCATAAGCCGGGAGACGTCCTCCAGGGAGCGGTGCTCCGCGGCCGCCCGGATCGCCTCGTCGGCGCTGTCGTTCCCCCTGGGCGGCTCGGTCAGCAGCGTCACCAGCCGGGTGACATCCTCCACGGACCGGTCCACCCCGACCGCACGCAGCGCGTCGGCCGTGGTCCGGGCGTGCTCGGGTGACTCTTCCAGCAGGGTGATGAGCCGGACGACGTCCTCCAGCGGACGGTCGGCGACGGCCGCGTGGACCAGGTCGCGCAGGAGGTCGCCGTACGCGGAGCCGTGCGCGGAGTCCTCCGCGCGGGGCGGCTCCCCGGGGGGACGTGGCGGCCGTGTCACCAGACGGGGGGCGAGCCTGGGAACGCCGGTGGTGGCCGGTGCCGGAGGTATCAGCAAGTCGTCGGGACGGGAGGACGAAGAGCGCATGGTCATCTCGGCTCCAGGGGAAGGGCGCGACCGCGCACCTGGCCCCGTGTGCGGTTGCGGCGTCACGGAGTCCATTACTAGGAGTGGCTTCTCGGCGCCGCCACTCGGGCGGGGCACAGGTGTGAGACCACCGGGCGACGCGCAGGAACGCGGTACGTACGCCGGAACGCGCAGCGGCGCCCCGCCGGCGCGGTCCGCTCCGGCCCCGGCTCCCTCCCCCGCCCAGGTGCGTTCCGCGTGCCTGGTGGCGCATTCTTGCTGTGTCATCCATGTCATCCATCCGGAGGCGCACGGGACGGGGTAGGCCGATGGCTGGGAGCGGCGAGCGGGCGGTCCGTACGCGGGCCCGGCTGGCCGCGTTGCTGGCCGACGCCTCGACCGGCGCGCTCGGGGCGGCCGACGCCCGGGTGGCGGGCGTGTATCTGCGGTCCCGCACCCCGGGCACGCTGCGCCTCGCGGTACTCGTGGGACTGCCCGGCCCGCTGTTCCGGCCCTGGTGGCGACTGCACGTCGGCCGCCCCTTCCCGGTCGCCGACGCCTACCGGCTCGGTGTGCCGGTGGTACTGCCGAACGCCACGGAGACCATGCGCCGGTATCCGCAGTTCGCGGCCGGTCTGCCGTTTCCGTTCGGCTCGGTGCACGTACCGGTGCCGGGCGGGACCGAACCGCTGGGCGTCCTCACGGTGCTGCGCCCGTCGGTGGCGGACACCTTCGACGGACTCCTGGACCAGGACCTGCTCACCCGGCTCGCCGATGGCCTCGGCACCGGTCTGCGGGCCCTGGCCGACGGCGACGAGAGCGCGGTGGCCTGGGACGCGGAGCCGCTGAGCGTCCGGCCGCCCGCGAGCCGGCCCGCGCGGGCGGCCGCGGGACGGTTCAGCTGGGACCCGGTGACACGGGCGGTCTGTGCGGACGACCGGTTGCACGCGCTGCTCGGCCTGCGTCCCGGCGAGTTCGCGGGGACGGAGGCGGCGCTCGCGGACGCCGTGGCCCCGGCAGACACGCACCGGATCCTGGCCGCGCTGCGCGATGCCGCCGCCGGAGCACCGCCGGGCACGCCGCTGGACCTGCGGTCCGGGGCCGGCACACCGCGGCTGCTCGATCTGTGGCCCGCGTCCGGCGGCGGTACCGGTACGGCGGGGTGCGATGCGGTGCGCGGGGTGGTGTTCGACCTCGGCCCGGGAGCCTCCGCGGACGGCGCGGCCGATCTGCTGCCGGAGGGCGTGTTCTGCCTGGACCGGCTCGGGTCGATCGTGTACGCCAATCCGGCCGCGGCCCGGTTCGCGGGCCGGGAGCGGGAGTGGCTGCTCGGGCGCGCGCTGTGGGAGGCGATGCCGTGGCTCTCCGGGCCGCCGTACGACGATCATCTGCGAGGCGCGCTGCTCGCCCAGGACCCGGTGCACTTCCACGCGCGGCGGCCGGCCGGCGAGCGGGACGAGCCCGGTGCGGACGAGTGGCTGGCCGTGTCGGTGCACCCCGGCGCGGACCTGCTGACCTGCACACTCGTCCCGGCCAGCCGCATGGAGACCGCGATGGCGACGGTCCCCGAGACGCATGTCCCTCAGGGCCCGGTGGTGGCCGGTCACTCGCTGGCGCCGCTGTACCGGCCGATCGCCCTCGCCATCGCGCTGACCGACGCGGTGACCGCCCGGCAGGTGTCGGCCGTGGTCATGCAGGAGCTGCTGCCCGCGTTCGGCGGCCGGCGCCTGGCCATCTACCTGCTTCAGGAGCGCCACCTGTACCTGGCCTGGGAGACAGGCTTCCCGCAGGGTTTCCTCACCTCGTTCGAGGGGGTCGGCCTGGACGCCCACCTGCCGGGCGTGGAGACCCTGACCACCGGCCGGCCGCTGTTCTTCGAGTCGATGCGGCAGCTGGCCGCCGCCTACCCGGGCATCGCGCTCGACGCCCACGAGGGCGCCCGGGCCTTCCTGCCGCTGATCGCCTCCGGCCGGCCGGTCGGCTCCTGCATCCTCGGCTTCGAGGGCTCGCGCGACTTCAGCACGGAAGAGCGTACGGTCCTCACCGCGCTCGCCGGGCTGATCGCGCACGCGATGGAGCGGGCACAGCGCTACGACAGCGAGGCGGCGCTGGCGCGCGGTCTCCAGCAGGCCCTGCTGCCCCGCCGGCTGTCGACGCACCCGAGGGTGGAGACCGTGGGCCGCTATCTGCCCGGTACGCAGGGCCTGGACGTGGGCGGTGACTGGTACGACGTGGTCGGGGCCGGGGACGGGCTCGCACTGGTCATCGGCGATGTGCAGGGGCACGGGGTGCAGGCGGCGGCCACCATGGGGCAGCTGCGCAGC
Organism: Streptomyces sp. NPDC014991; assembly: GCF_043080665.1. Classification (NCBI taxonomy): domain Bacteria; kingdom Bacillati; phylum Actinomycetota; class Actinomycetes; order Kitasatosporales; family Streptomycetaceae; genus Streptomyces; species Streptomyces sp. NPDC014991. The sequence continues at coordinate 374,957 of NZ_JBIBVY010000003.1, read as the reverse complement.
GCCGTCCGCGCGTTCGCGCTGGGCGACTGGCCGCCGGACGAGGTGCTGAGCGGCACCAACCACCTGCTGATCGACCTGGACCCGGGCCAGTTCGCCAGCTGCTGCTACCTGCGCCTCGACCCTCTCACCGGCCGGACCAGGATCGCCCGCGCCGGCCATCCGCCGCCGCTGCTGCGCGCCCCCGACGGCAGCACCCGCCGGCTGGACATACCGGGCGGTGTCGTCCTGGGGGTGGATCCGGCCGCCCGGTACCCGGTCACCGAGGTGCTGCTGGAGCCGGACGCGATCCTCGCCCTGTACACGGACGGACTCGTGGAGCGGCCGGGCGCCGACATCGACGACGGCATCGCCACGCTCCGGCTGGCGCTCGCCCGGGCCGGCGTCCGCGCCGGCCGGTCCGGCAGGCGGTCCCTGTCCGGGGTCGCCGACCGGCTCACGGCGACCGCCCGGCACGCCACCGACCGCCCCGACGACGTGGCACTCCTGCTCGCCGCCCGCCGCCCGGCTTCCGCACCGCATGCCGGGCCGGCCCCCGCGGCCGCGCCGCCCATGCCGCACGGCTGACCCGCTCGCACCCCGCCGCCCCGGACACGTCGGTCGCCGGCCGCCGATTCCCGGTCAGCGGCGGGCAGCGCGGGTGACGGTCTCGCCTGGGGGCGCCGGGCAGTGTAGACATGGCGCATGGTGCGACTGCCCGGCCGGCCCGCGACCCGGCCGTCCCGTTCTGTCGGGCACCCGCGCGCACCGCAGGACCCGCCGCGGGACGGGAACGACACGGACCGCACCCGGCCGGGGATGCTGCGGGCGGCGATGTCGGGACGCAGCGTGGCCGGGCAGGTGTTCCTGCTCCAGGTGGTGATCGTGCTGCTGCTGGTCCTCTCGGCCGTGGTGGCGCAGCTCCTCCAGGTGCGGCACGACAGCGACCTCGAGGCCACCAACCGCTCCCTGGCCGTGGCCGAGACGTTCGCCGACGCGCCCGGCACGGCCGCCGCCCTGCGCTCCCCCGACCCCACGGCCCTGCTCCAGCCACGCGCCGAGGCCACCCGCAAGGCGACCGGCGTGGACTTCGTGGTCGTGATGAACACCGACGGCATCCGCTACACCCATCCCAGGACCGACCGCATCGGCAGGAAGTTCGTCGGCACGATCGCCCCGGCCCTAGCCGGCCGCACGGTCACCGAGCACATCCTCGGCACCATCGGCCCGCTGGTGCAGGTGGTGGTCCCGGTCAGGGACCCCGCGGGCAAGGTGGTCGGCCTGGTGTCCGTCGGGGTCACCACCGCGCACGTGGGCGGGGCCGCCGACCAGCAGCTGCCGTTGCTGCTCGCGGCGGCGGCAGCGGCGCTCGCGCTGGCCACCGCGGGCACCGCCCTGGTCAGCCGGCGGCTGCTGCGCCAGACCCGCGGTCTGGGACCGTACGAGATGACCCGCATGTACGAGCACCACGACGCGGTGCTGCACGCCGTCCGGGAGGGCGTGCTGATCGTCGGCGGCGACGGGCGGCTGCTGCTCGCCAACGACGAGGCGCACCGCCTGCTGGACCTGCCCGAGGACGCCGAGCGCCGGCATGTCCTGGAGCTGGGCCTGGACGACGAGACGGCGGGACTGCTGGCCTCCGGGCGTATCGCCACGGACGAGGTGCACCTGGTCAAGGACCGTCTGCTGGCGGTCAACCAACGGCCCACCGACCTGCGCGGCGGCCCGGCCGGGAGCGTGACCACGCTGCGCGACTCCACCGAGCTGCGCGCCGTGTCCGGCCGCGCGGAGGTGGCCCGGGAGCGGCTGAACATGCTGTACGACGCCGGGGTGGGCATCGGCACCAGCCTGGACGTGACGCGTACCGCGGAGGAACTGGCGCAGCTGGCGGTGCCCCGGTTCGCGGACTTCGCGACGGTGGACCTGTTCGACGCGGTGCTGAGCGGGGAGGAGCCGCGGCCGGGGACGGCGCTGCGCCGCGCGGCCTGTGCCGGCATCCGCAAGGACGCCCCGCTGTACCCGGTCGGCGAGCGGATCCGGTTCGTACCCACCTCACCGCAGGCCCGCAGCCTGGTCACCGGCCAGTCGGTGGTGGAGCCCCGGCTGCGTGCCTCGCCCGGCTGGCGCGCGCAGGACCTGGAGCGCACCGACCAGGTCCTGGCGTACGGCATCCACTCGCTGATCACCGTGCCGCTGCGGGCGGGCACTCTGGTGCTGGGGCTGGCCAACTTCTGGCGGTCGGAGAAGCCGCAGCCGTTCGACACGGAGGAACTGGCGCTCGCCGAGGAGCTGGTGGCACGGGCGGCGGTGTCGATCGACAACGCCCGCCGGTACACCCGCGAGCACAGCATGGCGGTCACCCTCCAGCGCAGCCTGCTGCCACGGACGCTGCCGGAGCAGGGGGCGCTCGACATCGCCTACCGCTATCTGCCGGCCCAGTCCGGGGTGGGCGGCGACTGGTTCGACGTGCTGCCGCTGTCCGGCGCGCGGGTGGCGCTCGTCGTCGGCGATGTCGTGGGGCACGGGCTGCACGCGGCGGCGACCATGGGCCGGCTGCGTACGGCCGTGCACAACTTCTCCTCGCTCGATCTGCCGCCCGACGAACTCCTCGCCCTGCTGGACGAGCTGGTCGGGCGGATCGACCAGGACGAGACCCCGGCGACGGGTGCGGCCGTGGTCACGGGCGCGACCTGCCTGTACGCGATCTACGATCCGGTGTCCCGGCGGTGCTCCATGGCGCGGGCCGGTCATCCGCCGCCCGCGCTGGCGCGCCCGGACGGCAGCGTGGAGTTCCTCGACCTGCCCGCGGGTCCGCCACTGGGCCTGGGCGGGCTGCCGTTCGAGACGGCGGAGCTGGAACTGCCGGAGGACAGCCGGCTGGTGCTGTACACCGACGGTCTGGTGGAGGACCGGGAACGGGACATCGACGAGGGGCTCGACCTGCTCCGCGACGCCCTGCTCCGTACGCCGGGCGCGTCACCGGAGGACACCTGCCGTACGGTGCTGGACCGGCTTCCGGCCCGGCCGAGCGACGACGTGGCGCTGATCGTGGCCCGTACCCGGGTGCTGGGCGGGGACCGCGTCGCGGAGTGGCAGGTGCCGTCCGATCCGGCGGCCGTGTCCGAGGTACGGGCCTCGGTGACCCGGGAACTGGCCGGCTGGGGCCTGGAGGAGCTGGCGTTCACGACCGAGCTGGTCCTGAGCGAGCTGGTGACCAACGCCATCCGCTACGGGCGCGGCCCGATCGGGGTACGGCTGCTGCGCGAGCGCACGCTGATCTGCGAGGTCTCCGACCACAGCACGACGTCCCCGCATCTGCGGTACGCGGGGACCACCGACGAGGGCGGCCGGGGCCTGTTCCTGGTCGCCCAGCTCGTCGAACGCTGGGGCACCCGCTACACCCCGCACGGCAAGGTCATCTGGGCGGAACAGCCACTGCCGTGAGCGCGCCGCGCTGACCGGGCCGGCCCCGCGGAGGGGCGCCGTCCGGCAGGAGAACGCGGAACGGGTACGGCGGGGCCCGGCGGGCGGGTGACGCGGAAGTGGCCGCGGCCGGCATGGCCGTCAGGGGTCATGTCCGGACGCGGCGCACGGTCGCGGGCGCGGTCCGCCGGGCCCGGTGACCCGGTCCGCCCGGCCCGGGTCACCAGGCCCGGCCGCCCGGGTGGGGCGGTGGCGTCAGTCGTCGCTCAGCCGCGAGCGCAGCAGCTGCTTGCCCAGCTCGGCACCCTTGCGGCTGTCGGCCTGGGCCTTGCGGAACAGGTCGGCGACCTTGTCGTCCTTCTCCCGCTCGGCGTCCTGGATGTACTGCTCGAGGCGCAGTGCGTTGCTCAGGCACGCCTCGACGTACCAGATCAGGTTGTAGTCCTTGTCGCGCGTGCCGGTGACGTCGCCGGTCTCGCTGGTGCTGGTCATCCGGGGTCTCCTCCCTCTGTCGACCCTGCGGGCGATTGGGCTTGCGGGGCTGCCGGGTACCCGTGGCGCCCCGCGGACACACCGCCCGATCCGGACAGTCGGCTACTCGTCGATCACCGCGCCGAAGCGGGCACCGTGGGCGGCGCCGCCGAGAGCGGCGGCGCCGTGGGAACGGGAGCCGTCGGCGAGCAAGCCGTCGCCGCTCGCGGGCAGCAGCCACACCGCGCCGTCGCCCGCGTTCTCGCCGGGCGCGGCGGCCACCAGCCCGGAGCGGCCGTCGCCGTCGGTGTCGACCAGGCGCACCTGGCCGCCCCAGGCGTCGTCCGCCTCGGCGGTGCCCGGGATGCCCGGGGTGTTCTGGTCGAAGGACTGGGCGTGGGTGCCGGTGAGGCCCTCACGGGAGCCGCGCAGCAGCCAGACCGCGCCCGCGTCGGTGACGGTGCCGATGTCCTCGCCGGGCGCGCCGACCGCGACGTCCGCGTAACCGTCGCCGTCCACGTCGGCGACCGAGAGGTCGTTGCCCCAGGCGTCGCCCTTCTCGGCGGTGCCGGGGACGCCCGGGGAGTTCTGCGACCACCACTGCGGGGCGGTGCCCGGGCCCTGTGTGCCGGCCGGTCCGTAGTGGACGCCGACCGGTCCGCCGGGCGCGTCCGCGTCGCCGGTGGCCTCGTCGACGGTGCTCAGCCGGCCGACGACGAGGTCGTCGTAGCCGTCGGCGTTGCTGTCGCCGGAGGCCGAGCCGAGCCCGCCGTGCAGGTCGCCCCGGTAGGCGAGGCCCTCGGGGCCGCCCGCGTAGTACGCCGACCAGCCCTTGGCGTAGCCGTCGTCCGGGCTGTAGCCGGACGGGGACGGGGGGTGCGGTTGTGGGACGCGAGTGGGCTGTGACACGGCGGTGACAGCCGTCCGGGTTCAGCCGAGGGCGCGGTCCAGGTTGAACGCGGCGCTGATCAGGGACAGATGGGTGAACGCCTGCGGGAAGTTGCCCTGTTGGCGGCCGGTGCGGCCGATCTCCTCGGCGTACAGGCCGAGATGGTTGGCGTAGGTGAGCATCTTCTCGAAGGCGAGGCGGGCCTCGTCGAGGCGGCCGGCCCGGACGAGCGCCTCGACGTACCAGAAGGAGCAGATGGAGAACGTGCCCTCGTCGCCGCGGAGTCCGTCGGGGCTGGCCTGCGGGTCGTAGCGGTAGACGAGGGAGTCGGAGACCAGGTCGTCGGTGAGGGCGTCCAGGGTGGACAGCCACTTGGGGTCGGTGGGGGCGATGAACTTGGCGAGCGGCATCATCAGCAGGGAGGCGTCCAGGACGTCGCTGCCCTCGTACTGCACGAAGGCGCCCCGGCGCTCGGACCAGCCGCGGTCCATGATCCGGCGGTAGACGGTGTCCCGGGCCTGCCGCCAGCGGGTCAGGTCGGCGGGCAGACCGCGCCGGTTGGCCAGGCGGATGGCCCGCTCGATCGCGACCCAGCACATCAGCCGCGAGTAGAGGAAGTTCTTGCGCCCGCCGCGGGTCTCCCACACCCCCTCGTCGGGTTGGTCCCAGTGGTCGCAGACCCAGTCGACCAACTGGCACACGTCGTCCCACTGGCCGCTGGAGATGGGCTGGGCCCACGTGTCGTAGAGGTAGATGGAGTCGATCAGCGCGCCGTAGATGTCGAGCTGGAGCTGGCCGGCGGCGGCGTTGCCGACGCGGACCGGTGCGGAGCCCTGGTGCCCCTCCAGGTGCGGCAGCTCACGTTCGGGCAGGTCGGTGCGGCCGTCGATGCCGTACATGATCTGCAAGGGGCCGGTGCCGTCGCCGCAGCCTGGGCTGATGTGCGTGGTCACGAACCGCATGAAGGCCTCCGCCTCGCCACTGAAGCCGAGCCGCAGCAGCGCGTACACACAGAACGCGGCGTCCCGCACCCACACGTACCGGTAGTCCCAGTTGCGCTCGCCGCCGAGCTGTTCGGGCAGACTGGTGGTGGGGGCGGCGATGATCGCGCCGGTGGGGGCGTAGGTGAGGAGCTTGAGGGTGAGCGCGGAGCGGTGCACCATCTCGCGCCAGCGGCCCCGGTAGCGGGACTGGTGGAGCCAGCGCCGCCAGTAGGCGACGGTGGCGGTGAACTCGTGCTCGGCCTCGGCGTGGGCGCAGCCGCGCGGGGCGATCCGGACGCCGGCCTGGTCCAGGGCGAACACCGCGGAATCGCCCTCGTCGAGCTTGAAGTCGGCCCACGCGTCCCGTTCGTCGTACTCCAGGGCCGTGGTGGAGGTGAGCGTCAGGGACAGGTCGGGCGACTCGAACAGGACCATGCCGTCCAGGGTGCGCAGGGTGTGCGGGGCGGCTCCGTAGTCGAAGCGCGGGGCGACCAGCGCCCGGAAGGGCACGGTGCCGCGGACGCAGACCACACGCCGGATGAGCCGGTGCCGGCCGGTCTCGCCGGAGCCCTCCGTCCCGACGGGCATGAAGTCCTGCACCTCGCCGACGCCGTCCTCGGTGAAGAACCGGGTGATCAGCACGTTGGTGTCGGGGAAGTAGAACTGTTTGGTGCGGGCCGGCACGGTGGCGGCGAGCTCGAACCGGCCGCCGCGCTCGGCGTCCAGGATCGCCGCGAAGACGCTCGGGGCGTCGAAGGACGGGCAGCAGTACCAGTCGATCGTGCCGTCGGTGCCGACCAGGGCCACACTGCGCAGATCGCCGATGAGTCCGTGGTCGGCGATGGGGAGGTAGCGGCGGCCGAGGGCGGTGTCCTCGGGGAACGGCGTCTCGGCCATCGGCGGCCTCCCGGTTCGGTACGGGCCTTGTCCCGCGATGCGGGCGTCGTCCCGCTCACGGGTGTTTCCCGCTCACGGCCGTCTCCCGCTCACGGGTGTTATCCAGCTTAGGAGCGAGTGGGCTCGCATGGCGTGGGCAGGCGCTTCCTCGCCGCCCCCGGCGCTTTCCGGATGCAGGGTGCGCCGCGGCGGGCAATGGTGGAGGGTGCCCCGTTCGAGAGGCACCGGCACGGATGCGGTCATCCGGACCGAGGAGGAGGCATCATGTCGACATCCACACCCGAAGAGTCCCGGTCGTCGTCGGACGACGTCCGCACCCCGGACGCCCTGCTCCACTCCGCTCCCTCGAGGGACGTCACCCCCGAGGATCTGGTGATGGCGGCGGGCAGGGACGTCACACCAAAGAACCTCGACTGGGCGCGGCAGAAGCTGGAGTCCGAGGGCTCCGCGGCCGTCGAGAAGCTGCTGCCCTAGGGCGGTCCGGGGAACCCGAGAGAGACGGACGGCGGTACCGGCCGGGCGGGGGGACGCCCGGCCGGTACCGCCGTCGCGCGCGTGAGGCCTCGTGCGCCGTGACCGGGGCCGGGTGCCGGCGGTCGCGGGCGCCGGCGGTCACTCCGGCAGGACGGTGTCGTCCGGGATCACGTGGACGGCCGCCTCTTCGGCGCCTGCCGCTCCGCCGTCGATGCCCACGTCTTCGGCGACCTCTTCCTTGACCGTGTCGGTGTGGGCGCCCTCGTCCGGGGCGACCAGGCGGCCCGCGCGGGCGTCTCCGGCCTCGGAGTCGACCGGCTCGCCCTCGCCGCCCGGCAGGTCGCCGATCTCGTCACCGGCCGGCGGGGTCACGTCCGGGACCTCCTGGCCGAGCCGCTCGTCCAGGCTCTCCCCCTCGTGCTGCTCGGCGGCGGTGATGCCGTGCTTGGTGACGCCCAGGGGACGTTCGGGCGGGGAGTAGCCCTCGTCGAGGATGTCGTCGTAGGTGCGCTCGCCCACCGCGTCCTGAAGGTCCAGGGGTGCGGCGTCCTCCTGTTCCTCGTTGCTTCCGGTGGGCTGGTAGGCGTCGTCCGCCATGGGGGTCTGCTCGGACTGGTCGCTCATGGTCGCCTCCTTCGCGGTTCACGGGTCCTGCACCGCGTAACCCGCAAGAGGATCATTAACCCCATCGTCACCCGGGCCGTGGCCGAGCCGCCCCTGATCCGCTCCGGCCGCGTCGGAAGCCGTGGACGCGGTGCCGGGCCGAGGGCTGGGCGTCGGCGGGGCGGGGAGGAGCGGAGCGGAGCCAGGGGCGGTCACCACCCAGCCTTGTGCCGTCCGTGCGGCATATGCAACCCCGTGTGCGGTAAAGCGCGCGGCAGTCCTTCCCCATGCCTGCCCCATGCCTGGGGCAGCGGCGGGGGCGGATGTCAGCGGCGGGGTCCGGGTACGACGTGGTACAGCCGTACGCCCCCCAGCGGCACGGACGTCCAGGCGCGGGCGTATCCGGGCGGCGAGCCGCCCGCGGGCACCAGCGTGGCGACCGGCAGACGCCGGGCGGTGCGGGTGATGCCGTCGTCCGTGGCGTTGGCGTTGGGACCGGTCGTGGCGGCCGAGGCGCAGCCGGCCTGGAAGGCGACAGGGAGGGCTTCCTCGCCGGTGACCAGGCAGGGCGCGCGTACGCCGAGACGGTTCAGCTCGGCCGCGGTGCGGGACCAGGTCCGGTGGGCGGCGGCCGTGTTGCCGGCCGTGTGCACGAGCACCGCCAGCTGTACGGCGAGGTGGGCGGCGAGCCCGGCGCAGACCAGCGTCACGGTGACCGGGCGGCGGGAGGAGCGGGGAAGCGTCGTCAGGTGAACGAGCGCGTCGGCGACCGGGACGGCGAGCAGCGCGTAGGCGGGCAGCAGGAAGCGGGGTGCCGCGTAGCCGATCAGGAACAGGTAGGGGAAGGCGGCCGTCGCCGCGCAGGCGAGCGGCAGGGCTGTGGCCGCCGTGCGCCGGGCGCGGACGGCGACGGCCAGGCCGAGTGCGGCGAGCAGCGGCAGCACGAACCACCAGACGGTGAGGGCCGGGTGGGGCGGACCGCCGGTGCACGGCCGGCACAGGGTCCGCCCGCCGAGGCTGCGCAGCTGGTCGACGACGGCGAGGTGCCAGCCGAGGCCGCCCTGGATCGCCGAGCCGTCGGCCAGCCGCCGGGCCAGGCCGCCGTAACGCACGTACGCCTCGATCACCCACTCGGCGGCGCCGGCGGCGAGTCCGGTCAGCAGCACGAGCAGCGCCCGCCGGTGGCGTCGGACCGCACCGAGGACGAGCAGCGCAAGGGCCGTCCAGACGGCGTCCGTCGGCCGCATCCACGCCATGAGCGCCGCGCTCGCGGCCAGCCCCACCAGGGCGGCCCGGTCCGTCCCGGCGCCGCCGGCCCCGGCGCGCAGGAAGCAGGCGACGGCCGTGAGCGCGCCCACGGCGACCCAGTAGTTGGGCATGGCCTGCGGGCCGTAGAACAAGGTCACCCACAGCGAGGCGAAGAGGGCGCCGGCGAGCGCCAGGACGCGGACCGGGAACAGGCTCCGCCAGGCGCGCAACGCCAGGTAGAGAGCGAGGCCGGAGAGGACCGCGAGGTAGATGCGCAGCAGGACGGTGGAGGACGACCAGGCGGCGACCGGCGCGACGAGCAGGGAGACACCCCGGGCGCGCGGGGCGCTGAAGAAGGAGGCCGGGGCGTGGCCGGCGACCTGGCTGACGTAGACCGTCTCGTCCCAGCCGAGACCCGTGCCGGGGCCGAAGAAGGCCAGTTGGGCGAGGGTGAAGACGGCGGCGACAGCCGCGAGCGGGGCGGTGGCGCGGACCCGGGTGCGACCACCGGCGGTCGCCGGGTACGTGGCGCGGCGCTCACGGCGCGCGCCGGCGTGCGGGGCGTCCGTGCTGCCGGTCATGGATCACCGCTTCTCGCCTACAGCTTTCTCACGCTGCTCCCCCACGGCTCACCGGCCCGTACGGGGCGGGCAGGGAACCGGGAAGCCACCGCCAAGCTAGCCCGGTCCGTCCGCCCGCGCGGGGCGGATACGACCATCCGGCCGACGGCCCTACACGCTGACAAACCGGGGCCCTACCGGCACAGGGCCCGCGGCGGGACCACGGAAATGGGCAACCGTCCACGGAACGTCCCGCACCGACGCGGCACACCCCCGCCACCAGGCCCAGGCCGGACGCTCCCAGGGGCGCGGGGAACTGCGCGACCGGTCGCAGACGCCCCGCACCCGGCGACGGACGCGCACGCCCCCCACACCCGGCGGGCAGCCGACCGGCTCAGCCGCCGTTCGGTGCCCGGTGGGCCGGCTGGTCCGGGGCGGCGCGGCGGACCATCGGCGGTATGGCCCGGACGGCCGGTTCGTCGGTGCTGATCGTCAGTGACTCCCCGTGGTGACGGATGGTCAACGGCGCTCCGTCCAGCAGCGCGTACGTCGCCTTGTCCGCGCCGATCTCCACACGCAGCCGGCGCCCGCGGAACTGGAGGTGGAAGGCGAGGCGGCTCAGCCGCTCGGGCAGGCGGGGCGCGAACCGGGGCCCGTCGCCGTCGCGGCGCATGCCGCCGAAGCCCGCGACCAGCGCCATCCAGGTGCCCGCGAGGGAGGCGATGTGCAGTCCGTCCCGGGTGTTGTGCTCCAGGTCGTGCAGGTCCATCAGCGCGGCCTCGGTGGTGTAGGCGTACGCGAGGTCCAGATGGCCGGTCCGGGCGGCGATGACGGCCTGGCAGCAGGCGGACAGTGAGGAGTCGCGCACGGTGAGCGGCTCGTAGTAGGCGAAGTTCCGGGCGATCTGCTCCTCGTCGTACTCCCGCTCGAAGTAGTCCGCGCAGGTGTACATGGCCAGCACGAGGTCGGCCTGTTTGACGACCTGTTTGCGGTACAGGTCGAAGTAGGGGAAGTGGAGCAGCAGCGGGTACTGGTCGGCGCGGGTGCCGGCGAAGTCCCAGCGCTGGTAGCGGGTGAAACCGGCGTGCTGTTCGTGAACGGCGAGTTCGTCGTTGTAGGGGAGGTGCATGGTGTCCGCGGCGTCCCGCCAGGCAGCGCTCTCCTCCTCGTCCACGCCGAGCCGCCGGGCCTCGCGCGGGTGGCGTTCGACGGCGTCGGCGGCGGCGCGCAGGTTCTGCCGGGCCATCAGGTTGGTGTACGTGTTGTCGTCGGCGACCGCGCTGTACTCGTCGGGGCCGGTGACGCCGTCGAGGTGGAAGACGCCGTGCCGGTCGTGGTGGCCCAGCGATCGCCACAAGCGGGCCGTCTCCACCAGCAGCTCCACGCCGGTCTCCCGCTCGAAGGCGGTGTCACCGGTGGCTTCGACGTACCGGACGACGGCGTCGGCCACGTCGGCGTTCACGTGGAAGGCGGCGGTGCCGGCCGGCCAGTACGCGGAGCCCTCGGGGCCGGCGATGGTCCGCCAGGGGAACGCGGCCCCGGCGAGCCCCAGCTGGGCCGCGCGTTCGCGGGCCTCGTCCAGGGTGTTGTACCGCCAGCGCAGCGCCTCGGCGACGGCGGCGGGCGCGGTGTGGGTGAGCACGGGCAGCACGAACATCTCGGTGTCCCAGAAGGCGTGCCCGTCGTACCCGGAGCCGGTGAGCCCCTTCGCGGGGATCGCGCGCTGTTCGGCGCGGGCTCCGGCCTGGAGGACGTGGAAGAGGGCGAAGCGGACGGCCTGCTGGATCTCCTCGTCGCCCTCCACCTCGACGTCGGCGCGGGCCCAGAAGTCGTCCAGGCAGGCCCGCTGGTCGCTCAGCAGGCCCTGCCAGCCGTCGTGCCCGGCCGCGGCGAGCGCGGCGTCGACCTGGTCGGCCATCGCGGGCAGCGAGCGGGTGCCGGACCAGCCGTGGGCGACCAACTTCTCCACCCGCAGCGTCTGTCCGGGCTCCAGCACGGAGGTGACGGTCAGCCGGGCGACGTCGATGCCGCTCTCGCTGCGGGTGGTGGTGCGGTCGGGGCCGGTGACGACGTGGTCGGCGGCGACGGCGACCCTGAGGCCGCTGCGCCGGGTGCGGTGCACCAGCCGCAGCCGGTTGCCGGCGGCGAAGCCGTCCTCCTGTTCCAGCGGCGACTTCAGCGCCCTCGCGGCGCGCGGGTCGCCGTCGGGCTGCGGCAGGCTCTCGTTGGCGACCAGTTCCGACTGGATCACCACCCGGCTGCGGCTGCCGACGGCCTCCACCTCGTACGCGACCGCGGCCACCGCCCGCTGGGTCAGCGACACCAGCCGCGTGGAGCGCACCCGGACGGTGGAGCCGGCCGGCGAGATCCACTCGCAGGTCCGCTCCAGCACACCGCGGCGCAGGTCCAGCACGCGCTCGTGGGCGACGAGACGGCCGTAGCGCAGGTCGAACGGCTCGTCGTCCACCAGCAGCCGCAGGACCTTGCCGTTGGTGACGTTGATGACGGTCTGACCGGACTCGGGGTAGCCGTAGCCGGCCTCCGCGTAGGGCAGCGGATGCACCTCGTGGACGCCGTTGAGATAGCTGCCGGGCAGGCCGTGCGGTTCGCCCTCGTCGAGGTTGCCGCGCCAGCCGACGTGCCCGTTGGACAGGGCGAACACCGACTCGCTCTGGGCGAGGACGTCCAGGTCGAGGGTGGTCTCCCGGACGGTCCACGGTTCGACTGCGTAGGCCCCCTCGGTGATCACTGCTTGCCTCCCAGCTCGGCGAGGTCCCGCACGACGGTGTCGGCGCCGTGCTTGTAGAGCGCGTCGGTCTGGCCCACCCGGTCGACGCCGACGACGTATCCGAAGCCGCCGGCGCGGCCCGCGTCCATACCGGCCAGGGCGTCCTCGAAGACGGCGGCGCGGGACGCCTCGACGCCGAGGTCACGCGCGGCGGCGAGGAACGTGTCGGGGTGCGGCTTGCCCGGCAGGTTCCGCTCGGCGGCGACCACGCCATCGATACGCGTGTCGAAGAGGTGTTCGGCTCCGACGGCGCGCAGTACGTCCTGGCAGTTCGCGCTGGAGGAGACGATCGCGGTGCGCAGCCCCCGGGCGCGGACCGCCTCCAGGTACCGCAGGGTGCCCTCGTACGCCTCGACGCCGCCGGTGCGGATCTTCTCCAGCAGCAGGTCGTTCTTGCGGTTGCCGACGCCGTGGACGGTGCGGGCGTCGGGAGGGTCGCCCGGGCCGCCCTCGGGCAGGTGGATACCGCGCGAGTCGAGGAAGGCGCGGACGCCGTCGGCGCGGGGGCGGCCGTCGACGTACTCGTCGTAGTCGGCGTCGTCGAACGGCCGTCCCTGCTCGCCGTCGTAGGCGCGCAGCAACGCGTCGAACGTCTCCTTCCAGGCCGCCGCGTGCACGACGGCCGTCTTGGTGACGACCCCGTCGAGGTCGAAGAGACAGGCCTGGATGGTGTCGGGCAGACCGAGCTGAGTCATACCCAGGACTGTTCCCCGTCGGGAGCGCTCCAGTGGGTGGCGCACGCCACATGTTTGCCGAACGGGCGATGCGACACTTGCCCGCGTGTCCCTGACCTTCGACGACCTCCTCCTCCGTGCCCGCGCCCTGCCCGGGAGCGGGAGGCGCGCCCTGCTCGGCATCGCGGGCAGCCCGGGCGCGGGCAAGACCACGCTCGCCGCTCGCCTGGTCGACGCCCTCAACGGCGACGGCCCGCCGTGGGCGGTGCAGGTGCCCATGGACGGCTTCCATCTCGCCGACGCCGAGCTGGAGCGGCTGGGCCGCCGGGACCGCAAGGGCGCGCCGGACACCTTCGACGCGGCCGGTTACGCGGCGCTGCTGCGGCGGCTGCGCGAGGAGACCGCCGAGGTGGTGTACGCGCCGGCGTTCGAGCGGGTGCTGGAGCAGCCGGTCGCGGGCGCGATCCCGGTGCCGCCGGCCGCCCGGCTGGTGGTGACCGAGGGCAACTACCTGCTGGTGCGGGAGGGGGCGTGGGGGCGGGTGCGGCCGTGCCTGGACGAGGTCTGGTTCTGCGACACCGACGAGGACGAGCGGGTGCGCCGGCTGATCGCCCGGCACGAGGAGTTCGGCAAGGACCACGAGGCGGCCGTGGCCTGGGTGCGGGGCACGGACCAGCGCAACGCCGACCTGGTCGCGGCGACCCGGGAGCGAGCGGACCTGGTGCTGCCGGCCACCACCCTGCCCCCGGCGAGCTGACGCCCGGGCGTCGGCGCCGGACCGCGGCGTACGGGTGAGCATCTCGCGCGTACGGCCCCGCCGGGTCCGCTACCGGCCGGGACGGCCCCGCCCGGCCGTGCCGGTCAGGAACCGGGCTCGTGCGTGCCCCCCGTAGACGGCCCCGACCGCGGAAGACGCCCTGCCGGTCCCGGTCGTGCCGCCGGTTCGTGTCGGGCGGGGTGAACCGCGACGGGCCGTGGGCCGTACCGGTGTGTACGGCAGAGGGTCTGCCGGTACGACTTGTGCAGCGGTGGCGGGAGCGGTGCGTCGGCAGGACCGTGACCGGGCCCGCGGGCGCTGGTCCGGCGCGCGGGCCGGTGCCACCGTGGGGCGGACGATGACGCGCGAACAGCACCTGGTCCTCACTCCCGGGGCCCCGGCCCCGGCCGCGGAGCCGGTACGGCGGGCCGGGGCCGCCCGGTACGCACGGCTGCGCCGGCACGGGCGCCGGCTGACGCCGCTCCTGGTCGTACTGCTGCTGGCGCAGATGGCCGCGGCGATGATCACCACGGCCGTTCAGCAGACCCCGACCATCGACGAGCCCGTGTACGTGGCGACGGCCACCGACTACCTGCACGCGCACCGGGTGCGCTACAACCCCGAGCATCCGCCGCTCGGGAAACTCCTGATCGCGGCCGGGGTGGCGGTGGCGGACCCGCACTACGACCCGGCGTACACCGGCGGCCAGGGGGAGGCGGGCCGGCGGCTGCTGTACGCGTCGGGCAACGATCCCTGGCGGGTGATGCTGTGGGCGCGGCTGCCGGTGATCGCGCTGACCCTGTTGTGCGGGCTGGTCGCCTTCGCGTTCGCCCGGGAGGTGGCGGGGCCGGCGGGTGGACTGGTGGCGCTCGCCCTGTACGTCTTCTCGCCCGATCTGATCGCCCACGGTTCGCTGGCCACCCTGGACGTGCCTGCGGCCGGGTTCGTGCTGACGTCGGCCTGGCTGGTGTGGCGGGCGCGGCGACGGCCCGTCCCGTACCTGCCGGCGGCCGGGGCCGCGCTCGGGGCGGCCGTGGCGACGAAGATGAGCGCGCTGCCGGCGGTGCCGGTGCTGACGGTCCTGGCGGCGGTGTCCGTGGTGGCCGCCCACCGGTCCGCTCCGGCCGCGGGGTCCGGCCCGGTCCCACGCCGGTTCTTCCCGGCCTTCCCGGGCTTCCGGCCGGCCCGGCCGGTCCTTGCGTGGTTCACGGGGCGGCGGCGGACGGTGGGGGCGGCGCTCGCGGGCGGCGCGGTCGTGGCGCTGGTGGCGCTCGCCGTCGTCTGGGCCGCGTACCTGGCCGTCGATCCCCGGCTGCGGTTCACGCCCGCCGAGCCCGTCCCGGCCGTCCACGGGCTGCGCGGGCAGCTGGTGGACCTGCTGCCGGTGCCCGAGGCGTACCGGGCGGGGATGCGGGTGCAGTTCGGGCTGGAGGACTATCCCTGGCAGGGCTACCTGTTCGGGCACGTCTACACCGGTTCGCTCTGGTACTACCTGCCCGCCGCCCTGCTGGTGAAGACGCCCCTCGGGCTGGCGGCGCTGGGCGCGGCCGGCACGGTGGCGGTCGTGGCGGTGCGGCGGCTGCGGTCCGCTGCGCCGTACCTGCTGCTGCCGCCCCTCGTCCTGCTGGCGGTGGCGATGACCGGGGCGCGGGACTTCGGCACCCGGTACGCCCTGTTCATGCCGATGTTCCTCGCGGTGACGGCGGGCTGCCTGCCCGCGCTGCACGGGCACCGGCAGCCGGGGCGGGGAAGCCGCTGGGGCGGAATGCTGACCTGTGCCCTCGTCCTTTACGCGGCGGTGAGTTCGCTGCGGGCCTTCCCGTACTACCTGCCGTACGCGAACGAGGCCTTCGGCGGCCCGGTGCACACGCATCGTCTGCTGCACGACTCCAACGTGGACTGGGGACAGGACCTGGGCCGGCTCGCCGACCGGCTCCGGCAGCGGTACCCGGGCGAGCGGGTGTGGCTGGTGTACAAGGGCAGCGGAGTGCCGTCGTACTACGGCATCCACGCCGCCGATCCACGCCGGGTGCCGTCGGAGCGGGTGCACGGACTGCTGGTGGTGTCCGACTCCGCGGTCGCCAAGGCGCGCGGGAGGCTCGCCGAGCTGATCGCCGGCAGCCGTCCGGCCGGCGAGGTCGGCCATTCCATCAGCCTCTTCCGACGGTGAGCCCGCTGACTCAACCCCCTGGTCACGGCGCCGGTGAGCTATGTTGAGTGTTCGGGCAGACGAAGGAGGCCGACCGGTGCCCTCGCCGCAGCAGGCACGCGCACAGGCATCAGCGATCACGTCGGGCAAGACCGTGCCCGAGGCCGAGGCCTCCCCGACCTCCCGGCTCCGGGAACTGTTCGACGGCCCCCGTCTGTCGCCGGGGCAGCGGCGCATCGCCCAGTACCTGATCGAGCACATCACCGAGGCCGCGTTCCTGCCGATCACCGAGCTGGCCGACCGGGTCGGGGTCAGCCAGCCGTCCGTCACCCGCTTCGCCGCCGCCGTCGGTTTCAGCGGCTACCCCGCACTGCGGGAGAGGCTCCAGTCGATCGCGCTCAGCGGTCTGGCCGGCGGGCCCGGCGAGGAGAACCGGGCCAACGAGCTCCAGGCGGCCGTCGACGCCGAGATCCAGAACCTGGAGAACCTGCGGCGCGACTTCGCGGACCCCGACCGGGTGATCCACGTCGGCCGGGAGCTGTCCCGGTCCACCCCGCTGACCGTGCTGGGCCTGCGCATCTCGGTGTCGCTCGCCGAGTACTTCGGCTACGCCGCCCGCCGCATCCACCCCGACGTGCGGCTGGTGACGCGGGGCGGCAGCGTGGCCTTCGACGCGCTGCTCCAGGCCCGTGAGGCCGGCGGCACCTGGGTTCTGGCCTTCGCCATGCCCCGTCACTCGCAGGAGACGCTCAACGCCCTGAGGGTGGCGCGCGGCGCCGGTCTCCGGGTGGCCCTGGTGACCGACCTGGCGCTCGGACCGCTGGCCGACGAGGCCGACGTCGCGTTCGCCACCGGCACCGGTTCGCGGCTGGTGTTCGACTCGTACTCCGCGCCCGGGGTGCTGGCCGCCGCGCTGCTCCAGGCCATGACCGACGCCGATCCGGAGCGCACGCAGGCCCGGCTGGAGAAGTACGAGCAGCTCTCGGACCACCACCAGTTCTTCCTCCGGGACTGAACCGGGCCCGCCGCGGAGGCTGGCGCGGCAAGCGGGGCTCCCGCGGGAGCTGTCACCGCGCCGAGCCTTCGCGAAGGGCTGTTCCGGCGGCCGATCCTTCCGCGCGTGCCGCACATACGTGAAGATCTTGCGGTCCCCCACCTCCTGAACAGGGATGATTCACCACAGACCGCGCATGAATGTTTTCATACGTCTTGCAAACTGGACCGCATATATAAATACTGCTCACGGATCGCACCCGGCCGGCTCCGGGCACGGTCAGCACCGACACCCGGGGCCCCGCACGGACACCCCAGCCGCCGTCCCCTACCCATGTCGGCGCCCGGGGTGTTCCGGGGCGCGTCGCCTGCGCGAGGCGCCCGGGGCGGCCCCGGCCATCCCCTGGGCCGTGGCCGCCCCGAACCCGTCGACCACCTCCCGACGCCGCACACCGGAAGCGATGATCATGCCCCTGACCAGCACGCGCATCAGCCCCGACTGGCCCTGTCAGGTCAAGACGCCGGGCTCGTACGACTGGGAACGCTCGGCGGCCAAGTGGCTGCGCGAACTGATCCCCGCGCGCTACTCCAGCTATCCGGCGCTCATCCGGCACCCCGTCCTGCTCGCCCGGCACGCGCAGATCCAGGTACAGCAGGAGATCCGGGTGGCCCGGACCGCCCTCCAGACCGCGCGGGCCGAACTGCCGGTGCTCGGGCTGCCGGAATCGGTGATCGAGCACACGATCAAGATGTACGCGGCCGAGGTCCTCCAGCTCCAGCACATCGCCCGCAGCGTCCGCGTGGTGAGCGAGGCACTGGCCGGCCGCGGCACGAGCCGCTGAGCCCTCCGGCTCCGGCCGCCCCGCCCTGAGCCGACCCGTCCGTCCCGGCCCGTCCTGCCCTGCCCTGCCCTGCCCTGCCCTGCCCTGCCTCCGCTGGATCCTGCCGGCGCCGCCGCCCGAGCCGCCGCGCCCTGCCCGCGCCGCGGCGCGTGTCCGCCGGTTCCGCGAGCCCGCCCGGCCCGCTCGCCCCGCTGCCCCAGGGGCGGCCCACCCCTTGATCCCCACCGCTGGACCTCCCGTCGCCGTGGGCCGGCGTGCCTGCGTCGCCCCTCCACAGGGCCTGTTCACCCCCTTTCGCGCGGCCCGCTCCCACGGTCAGAAATCTTGTACGACGGTCATATAAACCTGGACCTGGCAGACGAGTGATCGAACGGCCCCAGGTGTGCAATGCTCGTCGCGTGACAAGCGAGCCCGTGCCCCCCATGGACCCCGGCACCAGCGCCGATGTGGCGGCGCTGGCCAAGGTCGTGGCCCGGCAGCGTGCCGAGATGGAGCGGCTGCGGGACCGGGCGGCGACCTCCGCCGTGCTGGAGCGGGCCAAGGGCGTGCTGATGGCCCTCACCGGGTGCATGCCGGACGCCGCTCAGAGGGAGCTGACGCGGCGGGCCGAGGACGGCAACCGCACCCTCCTCGAACAGTGCTGGCTCACCCTGGGCAGCCTGCCGCGCCCGGACCGGCCCGCCGCCACGGAACCGGCCCCGCGCAGCGCCACGGAACCCGCCCCGCCCGCCGACGCCGGATCCTGGGCGCCCCCGCCCGCCGGCACGGTGGACCTGGCGGAGGTGCTCGGGCACGCCGGCCGGGACCTGGTCCGGGTCGGTTCGCCGCAGGGACTGGCCGAATGCCTCCTGGAACACCTCGCACCCGAGCTGGGCGCCGACGCGGTGCTGCTCTACGAGCGGCTGCCCGAGGGCGGGCTGGGGCTGATCGGGCACGCCGGTGTCGACGCCACCCTCGCCGTCCAGTGGCGCCACGTACCGCCGATGACCGGGGTCGCCGCGCTGGACGCGCTCCGGTCCGGGGAGCCGCGCTGGCTGGAGGATCCCGCCGCGGACAGCGCGCGGTACCAGCTCATCGGCGACCCCCCGGAGCACTGGCCCTCCCGGGCCTGGCTGCCCGTGCCGGCCGGGGACGCGGCGTCCGTCGCCCTCGGCGTGCTCCGCCGGCACCATGGTCCGTTCACGGCTCGCCAGCGGGAGTTGCTGCGGGCCATGGCCCGGCTGGGCGCGGGCCGGCTGCGGGCCTTCGACGGGCCGCGGGAGCATGCCGCCGAGACCGTCTCCCAGACCGTGCAGGCGGTGTTCGACGCGCTGCCGGGCGCGGTCACCCTGCTGACCCCGCTGCGGGACGCCTCCGGCCAGGTGGAGGACTACCGCATCGACGCCGCCACCCCCGGGGCGGTCGACGTGTTCGGCCGGACCGGCCGTGACATGGTCGGCAGCCACATCCTGGAGAGCTACCCGTCGGTCGCCGGGGAACCGCTGTGGCAGGGCTATCTCCGGGCGCTCGCGACCGGGGTGCCGTTCGAGGGCGAGCCCTTCGCCTACCGGGACGTCATCGACGGCGTGCCGGTCACCGCCACCTTCTCGGTACGGGCGGCCCCGCTGGGCGGCGGCCTGGTGGTGACCTGGCTGCGCCACAACGGGACGGACCGGCAGGAGCAGCGCCTGGCGGACGTGCAGCGGCTGGGCAATCTCGGCTGGGCCAACTGGAACCTGATCACCCAGGAGATCACCTGGGCCTCGCAGACGTACACCGTGCTGGGCCGTCCTCCCGGGCGGCCGCCGGTCCGGCTGGAGAAGCTGCCCGGCCTGGCCGTACCGGAGGACGCGGACCCGCTGGCCCACGCGATCGCCGGACTCGTCCGCCACGCGCGCCCGTTCGACGTGCCGTTCCGCGTCGAGACGTCCGCGGGCGTCAGGCATCTGCGGATGGTCGCGGAGGCCGTCACGGCACCCGACGGCACCCCGGTCGAGGTGCACGGCTTCGTGCAGGACCTCACCGCGCAGCGCAGCGCGGAGCTGGCGCTGGTGGAGAGCGAGCGCGCGATGCTGCTCCAGCGCGGCATCCTTCAGGCCGAGCGGGAGCTGGCGACCCGGCTCCAGCACGCCCTGCTGCCGCTGCCCAGCAAGCCGGTGCAGCTGGCCGGGCTGCGCGTCGAGGTCGCCTACCTGCCCGCGCAGTCCGGGATCCACGTCGGCGGTGACTGGTTCAGCGCCATCGAACTGCCCGACTACGACGCGCTGTTCGTGGTCGGCGACGTGGCGGGCCACGGCATCGGCGCCGTGGCCACCATGGCTCAGCTCCGGTTCACCGCGAAGGGCATGGTCAGCACCGGTTCCTCGCTGACCGGGGCACTGGCACGGCTCAACCAGCTGCTGTTGCACTCCCGCGACAGCCAGAGCACCGCCACCATGGTCCTGGCCCGCTACGACCCCGGCGAGCGCGTCCTGGCCTGGGCCCAGGCCGGGCACCCGCCGCCGCTGCTGGTGCGCCGGGGCGAGGTGCGCTACCTCGACCGGCCCGGCGGCATGCTGCTCGGCGCGACCGGCTCCCCCGTCTACGAGTCGGCGGAGCTGCGTCTGGAGCCCGGAGACCGGCTGCTGCTGTACACCGACGGTCTGGTCGAGCGTCCCGGTGAGGGGCTCGACGCGGGCTTCGACCGGCTGGCCGAGGCGGTGCGCGCCCACGGCCTCGGCGAGTCCGGCTCCCTGGACGCACTGCTCGCCACGATGCTGGCGGACGAGCGGCGGGACGACGTGTGTGTGCTCGACATCCGCATGCCGGTGGAGGACGAGCAGGACGCGACGGTGGCCTGAGTCGTGTCGTTCGACGGCGCGGCCGTACCGTCCCTGCTCCGGGGGCGTCAGCCCGCGGGATGGCCGGCCTCGATGGTGACGGCCTGGGAGAGCCGCAGCAGCGGTCCTTCCCGTCCCGTGCCCCACTGGACCGGGTCCAGCACGAAGCCCACGTGGTCGCCGCCGTCGGTGCGGTGGAGCACGGTGCCGGAGAGCCAGGCCGCCGTGTCCTCCAGGACGGCGGTGCCGCCGGGCCCCTCCCGCCAGGCGATCCGCGCGAACTTGTCGGTCTCGTCGCCCGTCTCGCCGCCGAACAGCTCCGCGAGGTCACGCTGGTCGCGGGTGAGCAGATGGACGGTGAGGTACTGCGCGGCCCGGGCCACCCGGTAGGTGCGGTTGGCCTTGGACAGCCACACGGCGAACCGGGGCGGCTGGAGGGAGCACTGCGAGGCGAAGCCCACCAGGCAGCCGGCCCGCTCGCCGTCCGCGACCGCTGTCACCACGCACATGTCAGGATCCAGCCGCGCGAAGAAATCCTGCACGTCCCCCTGGCCCTCGGCGTCCCCCTGACCGCCCGTGCCCCTCCGGCCGTCCCGGTCCGTCCGGGCGCTGTCGTCCACGTGGGCACCCTCGTCCACCCGATCCGTCCGGTCCACCCCGGCACCTCCGTCCGCCACGCCGTTCCGCCGCCGTCCCGCCGTTCCCGCTTCACCGAGGCGGCCCGTGCCGCCCGCGGGTGCGGCCGTCGCTGCTTGTTCCCGGTGCGCCGCTCATGATTCCTCGCCGGCGCCGGTCCGTGACTCCAGTGCGCGGCGGGTGTCGTCGCCGTAGACGCCCTTCTCGTCGCCGCTGATCCCGTACCAGAGCTGGAAGCGGGCCACGGCCTCGGTGAGTGTGGGGTCGTAGGTGCCGCTGGTGGTGCCGTCGCGGTAGACGTCCGGGACGCGCAGCAGGCGCCGCTGCAGTTCGGTGACCGGGGGGCCGGTGTCGCCCTGGCGGAGGGTGCCGGGACCGTCGGGGTCCGGCGCGGTGGCGGCGGGGGGCGGGGCGGACGCGGTGGCGGGTGGGGTGGCCGTGGTGGGCGCGGAGGCAGTGCTCGGCGGCAAGGCCGGCGGGGCCGCGGCGGCCTGCTGGCGGCCGGGGAGGAGCAGGGCACAGCCGAAACCGGCGAGGGCGGCTGCCGCGACGGCCACGGCGACGGCGGCCCGGCGCGGTCCCGGGCCGAGGCCGGACGCGCCCCGGGCGGGTGACTTCGGGGGCCGGACCGGGCCGAGGCCGGACGCGCCCCGGGCGGGTGACTTCGGGGGCCGGACCGGGCCGAGGCCGGACGCGCCCCGGGCAGGTGACTTCGGGGGCCCGGCGGCGGGCACGGGCGGGAGTTCCCGGGTCTCCTCCTCGGCGGGAGACGGGTGGGGGGCGGGTGCCGTACCGGAGGGCTCGTACGTCACCGGGTCCGGCCGGATCTCCCGCATCAGCTCGGCGAGGGCGTCGAAGCGGCGGGTCCGCACCACTCGGATGGGCTCCAACGCCGGTGGGGACGGCGACTGTTCGGGGTCGGGCGGTGTCGGCACCTGGCTCTCCTTCCGTCCCCCGGGTACGGGGCTCGCGCGGTTCCCGCACTCGGATACGGCGCCCACGGCGGACCCGTTCAAGGGCCGCCCCTCCCCCGCCGGGTGCCCGTCCCGCGAACGGCACGGACCTCGGGTCACCCTCGGACCGGGCTGGGCGCTCCCTGCACGAACCGGTTGAGGGACGCCGTGAACGCGGTGACGAAGGCCTCGCGGTCCTCCTCCGGCAGCACGTCCAGGGACAGGTAGGGGTTGAGGTCCTCCAGTTCGACCAGGAGCAGGCCGCCGTCGGCCGTGCGGCAGGCGTCGACGCGCTGGATGCCGTGTCCGAGGTCGTTCCAGTCGATGAAGCGCCGGGCGAACTCCAGGTCGGCGGCCTTCGCCGCGTAGGGCCGCAACTCCCAGCGGCGCCGGGGGTCGGGGGCGTACAGGGCGTACTGGAAGTCGTCGTCGACGTAGTAGAACGACACTTCGTGGACGAAGTCGACGCGTGGCTGGATCAGTACGTCGCCGGCGGTGACGGAGGCGATCCGGCTCGCGGACACGGTCCGCAGGCCGACGGAGTCCGCGCCGAGCCGGGGCTTGACCACGTACCGCGCGGCGGGCGGCAGCCGGTGCAGGTCCTCGACGCGGTCGACGGTCGGGATGACGGGGAACCCGGCGGCGGTCAGATCGAGGAGGTACTGCTTGCCGGCCATGTCCGCCTTGCCGGTGAGCGGGTTGTACACCCGGACTCCGGTGGCCAGCGCCCGGGCGCGGAAGGCGTCGTACTCGCGCGGGTAGCCGAGGACGGGGCCGCTGTTGCGGACGACGACGGCGTCGTGGCCGGGCATCAGGGCCGCCGCGTCCAGCGGGTGGCACAGGGCCAGGTCGAAGTGGGCGCGCAGCCGGGAGGTGAGGTGGATGTCCTCGTCGCAGTAGCGGCGCCCGCGGGCCCGGTACGCCAGGTCGGTGACGTAGAGCAGGCGGGGGCGGGCGGCGGGCATGGGGTATCTCCTCGGGGCGGTGCGCGGCCGGTGCCAGCGGGGTGGAGAAAGGTTACGCCGCAGGCTGCGGGCGTTCGAGATCGCCCCCGGCAGCCGCCCGGGGGCCGTGCTCCACGAGCCGGCCGCCCACCACAGAAGCACTCAGTTCCCCCGGAAAGCCGCTGGTGCTGCACCGAGTGTCACGGAGGCGTTCCGGGTGCTACGTTCCCGTTCATGAGCTCCAGCAGCGCGGCACCGGCCGCGAAGCCGCCGATGCGGGACGCCCTGGTGGCGGCGGCCTTCCGGCTGTTCCTGGAACGCGGGTACGAGCAGACCACGGTGGACGACATCGTGGCCCTGGCCGGCGTCGGCCGGCGTTCGTTCTTCCGCTACTTCCCCTCCAAGGAGGACGTGGTCTTCCCCGACCACGAGCGCTGCCTGGCCGACATGACCGCCTTCCTCGGCGCGGGCGGCCCGGAGCACGAGCCGGTGCGGCGGGTGTGCGACGCGGCCCGGCTGGTGCTGCGGATGTACGCCGAGAACCCGACCTTCTCCGTGCAGCGGTACCGCCTCACCCGGCAGGTGCCGGGCCTGCGTGCCTATGAGCTGTCGGTGGTGTGGCGCTACGAGCGCGCGCTCGCCGAGTATCTGCGCGGCCGGTTCGCCGGGCGGCCCGACGGGACCCTGCGGGCCGACGTGATCGCGGCGGCGGTGGTCGCCGCGCACAACAACGCGCTGCGCTCCTGGCTGCGGTCGGACGGCACGGGCGATCCGGGCACGGCGGTGGACCACGCGCTGGGCTACGTGCACCGGACGTACGGCCGGCCGGCGGACACCCCGGCGGTGTCCGCCCGGTCAGGACCGGCGGGAGCCGGGGAGCGGGTGGAACAGTCCGACGAGGTGGTGGTGCTGGTCTCCCGCCGGGACGCCCCGCTGTGGCGGGTGGTGCAGGAACTGGAGACGGCGCTCGGCCGCCGCTGATCCCCGACGCGGCCACCGCCCACAATTCTGGGTACGGAGTGCCTTTACGAGTGACACTCAGTGCCATACCCTGTCGGCGTGCGCGGTGGCACGGCAACCGCGCATCCGCGTGCACGGTCCGCGCCGGGCACACGGCATTCCGGCCGAGCGCAGGGAGTTGACCAGCGTGTACCACCACTCAGCAAGCACCGCGCATGCGGCGGCCGGTTCCGGGACGGGTGTTCTCGACCCCGTCTCCCCGGACTCCCAGGACGCCATCCTCTTCCAGCGCTGCACCTGGTGCGGCACGGCGACCTACCACCGGCTGCTGTGCCCGGTGTGCCAGGGCAGCGAACTGCGCACGGAGCGCAGCGAGGGCGTCGGCACGGTCCGCCACTCCACCGTGGTGCACCGCAACACGCCCGCGGCGCGCAACGTGTCGCTGATTGAGATGGCCGAGGGGTTCGTCGTACGGGGCCGGGTCATGGGCCCGCCGGTCGGGATCCACAGCGGGGACCGGGTCCGGTTGTCCACGGCGAAGGACCCGGTGCGCGGTGAACCGGTCTTCCAGCTGCTGGACGAGCCCTACCGGGCCTGGACCTGACGGCACCCGTCCCTCGGACCTTCTGACGGCCGCACACCGGCACCGGACGCCGCCCGGGCCGCCGGCCGGTGAGCACGTCCCGGCACCGGCAGCTGTGGTCACCACCTCCGGCCCCTCGCCGCACCCGTAGCCTCCGCACCCCGCCGCACACACTCGCGCGCCCCGCCGTCCCTGATGTGATCCATCACCTCCCGCGCACAGGCAACCCGCAGCCGCCGCTGTTCATCCTCCGGGGGCGAGGGGCGTCCCGGCGGGCCCGGGCGCCCGAAGCAGGGGTTCGAGGAGGAAAAGTGTTCCGTGCCCGGCACATAGGGGTGGCCGCCGCCGCGTTACTCGCGGTGGCGGGAGCATCCCCGGGGGTGGCGGTGGCCCAGCCCCGGCAGGGGCTGTCAGGAGGAACGTCGGCGGTCACCGATGACGGGCCGCTGCCGCCGGGCTGGCGGCTGGCCGGCCGGGGTCCGGCGCCGCAGCTGGTGTGGCGGTCGGACCGGCCCGTGCCGATGGGTGACGCGCGGGTCGAATTCCGTTCGGGCGGGCGCCTGTTGGGTGTGCCTCGGCCGGGCACGGACGGGCGCACCTTCCGGCTGCCGCTCGACGGGCGGCGGTCACCGGGGCTGAGCGGGCTGGAAGTCTGGTCCGGTGGACGGCGGCTGGACGCGCGGGACCGCGCCGGGACCGCGTCCGCGCCACGGCTGCCGGCCCCGCTCCCCGCGAACGGCGTGGACCCGGGCAAGCCCGGCTCGTACCGCACCAGGACGGGCGAGTACACGCTGAAGTCGGTCCGCCTGCCGGGCTTCTCGAAGCCGGTGGAGATGCGCGCGGTGGTCGTCGCGCCGGTCGGCACCTCCGGGAAGCGCCCGCTCGCCCTGTTCCTGCACGGCCGCCACACCGTCTGCTACAAGGGCCGCGACGACACCACCGGTGACTGGCCGTGCCCGGGCGGCACCAAGCCGGTGCCCAGTCACCGTGGTTACCTCCGGGACCAGAGACTCCTCGCCTCCCAGGGCTACCTGACCGTGTCGGTCGCCGCCAACGGGATCAACGGGCAGGACTTCGCCGCCGAGGACGGTGGCGCGCAGGCGCGGTCCTCGCTGGTGCGGCTGCACCTGGCTCGCTGGGCCGACTGGACCGAACACCCCGCGACGGCACCGGCGGTGGTGCGCGAGGCGCCTCGCGCCGACCTGTCCCGAGTGCTGCTGGTCGGCCACTCGCGGGGCGGCGAGGGCGTCAACCGGGCCGCTCTGGACAGCCTCACGCCACCGCCCGCCGACAGGGACGGCTACCACGGGCCGGTGCGCTGGAAGGTCCGCGGCACCGTCCTGATCGGCCCGACCGTCTTCGGGCAGAACCCGGTGCCCGACGTGCCGTCGGTGACGATCCTGCCGGGCTGCGACGGTGACGTGTCCGACCTCCAGGGCGAGGTGTACGTCGACGGCACGCGCGCGGTCGGCAACGGCACCGCGCTGCACAGCGCCGTGTACGTGATCGGCGCCAACCACAACTTCTTCAACTCCGAGTGGACGCCCGGTCAGGCCGCGGCGCCCGCCGAGGACGACTTCTCCGACGACCCCGGGCGGCGCGACCCGGTGTGCGGCAAGCGGGCCGCGACCCGGCTGACCGCGGACCAGCAGCACCGGGCCGGTTCGACGTACATCGCCGCCGCCGCGCGGCTGTTCCTCGCCGGGGACGACCGCGTGCGGCCGCTGCTGGACGGCTCGGGGAAGCGGGCGCCGTCGGCGGACCCGGCGCGAATCCTGAGCCATGCGGTGGGGGCCCGCCGGGGCGGCGGTCTCCTGCCGGACTCAGGCGTGTCCGTGACCGGTGGCCGGCTGTGCGACGCGGTGTCGCCCACCGCGGCCAAGGCCTGCCTGAACCAGGGAGCGCGCGGGCAGTCGCCGCACTTCGCGCAGTGGGTGACCGACCGGGAGTCCGGCCGGCACGCGGTCGCGCTGCACTGGACGCGCGCCGGTGCCCCGGTCCGGGTGAGTACGGCGAAACCGGTGTCCCTGTCCGGGTCGAACGCGCTGGCGCTGCGGCTGTTCGTGCCGCCGAACTCCACGGGTACGCGGCTGGACGTGTCCCTCACCGACTCCTCGGGCCGGAAGGCGAAGCTCGGCCGGGTCCACGTGGACGGGCTGCCGGGCAGTGAACGGACCGCCTCCTACTGGGCGCGGGAGATCCGGGTGCCGCTGACGGCGGCCACCCGCGCCGGACTCGCTCTGGGTTCGGTCAAGTCCCTGGAGCTGACGCCACGTTCGGCGTCCGGGCGGGCCTGGCTGATGGACGCGTGGGGCTGGCGGCCCGGGACGCCCGCGGTGCGCACCGACGCGCTGCCGCGCGTGGACGTCGGCCGGACGACCGTGGACGAGGGTGACACGGGCGTGCGCACCTACCGGGTGCCCGTCCAGGTCACGGGCACGGGTGGCAGTGGTCAGGTCCGGGTGTACGTCTTCGACCCCGCCACCGGCAGGGCCGAGGACCGCCTGGTGACGGTCCGTCCGGGCGGTCAGGGCGTCGACGTACCGGTCGAGGTGAAGGGCAACACCCGGTACGGCACCGACGTGTCGTACGACGTGCTGGTCAAGGCGGTACGGGGGGCGGTCGTCGGCTCCTACCTGGGCGGGATCACCGTCCACGACGACGACCCGGCACCCACGGTGTCCGTCACGCCCGTCGCCGGCAAGGTGACCGAGGGACAGACGCTGAAGTGGCGGGTGTCCCTGTCGGAGGCGGTCGACGTGGACATGAACGTGTTCTTCGGCGTCGCGCCGGCGACCGCGCCCGAGCTGTCCACCAAGGACGTCCCGGCGCGCTGGCTGCGGGACACGGCCGGGGCGTCGCCCGATCCCGCGCGCCCGCTGTCCGGGGTGGACGGCCTGTACCTGTGGGCGGACATCGCGCCCGGGCGCACCAGCGCCGACATCACCGTGCCGACGGTGAAGGACCGGATCCGTGAGCCGGCGGAGTCGGTGCGGTTCCGGCAGCTCGACCCGGAGACCGGGAAGCCCCGGCCCGGTGGTCCGGAGCTGACGGGGTCGGTGCTGAACGCGTCGTAGGACGCCTGTCCCGGGTGGCCCTCACCGGGCGAGGGTCACCCGGATGCCGACCGTGCCGTCCCGGCCGCGCCGCAGCCGGCTGCCCAGCAGGGTGAGCCGGCCGAGGACGCCGTACTTGCGGGCGATGAGGCTGCGGTAGCGGTCGGTGGTCTCCGGGCGGGTGATCTCGGCGGTGGCCGGCAGCTGGTCGCCCGTGGGGTTGCCGCGTGCGTCGCAGGGACCGGCGAGGACGTCGGGGCGGCGCCGGATCCGCTTGACCTTCCAGCTGTCGGCGGCCGTCCACACGCCGAGCGCGTCGCCGTCCCGGACCACCCACACCGGGGTGGCGACCGGAGTGCCGTTCTTGCGGTAGCTGGTCACCAGCAGGTACTTGCCGGAGCCGAGCCGGTCGAGCCGCGTGTCGTCCATGCCCGGCAGTCTAGGAGTCCGTCCGCCGCCCCGGGAGGCCACAGGGCGGCGGGCCGGCGGGCGCGCCCGGTCAGGGCACAGCCGCCGCCATCCGCCGTACCGCCTCGGTGAGGATCCCGGGGGAGGTCGCCAGGTTCAGGCGTGCGTGCCCGGCGCCGCCGGTGCCGAAGGGAAGACCGGAGCTGAGGGCCACCCGGCCGCGGTCGAGGAAGACCTGGGCGGGGTCGTCGCCCAGGCCGAGGGCCCGGCAGTCGAGCCAGACCAGACAGGTCGCGTCGGCGGGGTACGCGCGGATCGCGGGCAGGTGCTCGGCGAGCAGCCCGGTGAGCAGCCGCCGGTTGTCCAGGAGTCCGGCCAGCAGGGCGTCCAGCCAGGCGGCTCCGTCGCGCAGGGCGGCGGTGTGCGCGATGACGCCGAGGTGGCTGGGGCCGTGGCTCACCTCCTCGGGCAGGCGCGCGAGGTCGGCCGCGGCCTCCGGTCCGGCGACGGCCAGCGCGGCCTTGAGGCCGGCCAGGTTCCATCCCTTGGACGCCGACATCAGGGACAGACCGCGGGCGGCGCCGGGCACGCCGAGGTACGGCACGAAGGTGACGCCGGGGGCGACGAGCGGGGCGTGGATCTCGTCCGCGACGACCCGGACGCCGTACCGCTCGGCGAGGGAGGCGACGGCCGTCAGCTCGGCCGCGGTGTGTACGGTGCCGGTGGGGTTGTGCGGGCTGCACAGCAGGTACGCGGCCCGGCCGGGCCCGGCGGCCGCCTCCCGGAACGCCTCCTCCAGACCGGGCAGGTCGATGCGCGCACCGGCGTCGAGCGGGGCCTGCACCACCCGGCGGTCCATGTGCTCGGCGAACTGGAAGAACGGCGGATACACCGGCGGGTTGACGATGACCGGATCGCCGGGCCCGGTGACCAGTCCGAGCATCTCGACCACGCCGAGCATCACGTCCGGCACGATGGCGGTGCGCTCGACGGCGAGCCCGTCCCAGTTCCACCGCTCGGCGGCGAAGGCCGCGAGGGCCTCGGCGTAGGCGGTGCCGGCCGGATACCCGGTGTCGCCGAGGGCGAGTGCGTCGGTGACGGCACGGACGACCGGCTCGGCGAGCGGCACGTCCATCTCCGCCACCCACAGCGGCAGCACGTCATCGGGGTAGGTGCGCCATTTCATGCTCGTACGGCGTCGCAGCCGCTCCAGGCCGAGCGCGCGCAGCGGATCCGGCTCGCCGGGGGTGCCGGGCGGGATGCTGGTCATGAGGCCCAAGATAGGCGTTCGGGACGGGAGCGGAAACGGGACGGGGGGTGGCACGGGGCGGCTCGGGGCGCGCCTGCCGGAGATCGCCCGTGACGAGTCGGGGCCGCTCGGGGAGAACCCCGTCGGGTCGCGGTGCGGCCGTCTGCGGCGGGGGCTGTCGGGCAGCCGGAGGAGGCCGTCGCGGCCGGCGGGGTGCGGCGCGAGCACCGAGCGGGCGGGGGCAGTTCGCCGGTGGTGGTGAACGCCGTGGCCCCGGGCGCCGTATGGAGGGGCGGGCCCCCGACGACCCGGGGGTCCCGCGCTGCCGGTACGGGCGGCGTGCGTTCGGGTTCGGCTTCGGGAGCCATGTATGCGGCACGCACGACGACGGGTCGTCCGGCGACTGACACGGCTGACGGCGGTCGGCGGACTCCTCCTGGGGGGCACGATGGTCACCCAGGCGGCCATGGCCAGCGAGACACCGTCCGGCTCCGCCAGAGTGCTTCGCGCCACCGGCGGCACCGGCGACACCGGAGCCGCTCTGGTCGCGCGGCTCGGCACCGCCCGTACGGCCGGCAGCTGGGTCGGGGCCGACGGGCGTCCGGTGGTGGCGGTGACCGACGACGCGGCCGCGCGGGCGGTGCGGCGGGCCGGGGCCGAGGCGAAGGTCGTGCCGCACAGCATGAACGAGCTGAAGTCGGCCACCGCGTCGCTGGGTTCGGCGCCGCGGGTGCCGGGCACGGCCTGGGCGGTGGACTACCGGACCAACCGGGTCGTGGTGCGGGCGGACCGCACGGTGTCCACCGGCGACTGGTCCCGGCTGACCCGGGTGGCCGCGGGGATCGGGAGCTTCGTGCACATGGAGCGTACGAAGGGCGCGTTCACCACGCGGCTGAACGGCGCCCTGCCGATCCTGTCGACGGGCGGCCGCTGCTCGGCGGGGTTCAACGTCACCAACGGGCGGTCCGACTTCATCCTCACGGCCGGCCACTGCGGGCCCGCCGGATCCACCTGGTTCGCCGACAACCAGGGTGACCGGCAGCTGGGCAGCACCGTGAACAGTGTCTTTCCCGGCAGCGACTTCTCGCTCGTGCAGTACGCCTCCGGCAAGGCCGGCGCGGGTGCCGGAATCGTCGCGGTCGGCGGCGGGAAGGGCGTGCGGATCACCGGGGTGGCCGATCCGGCGGTGGGGCAGCGGGTGTTCCGCAGCGGCAGCACCAGCGGCCTGCGCGACGGCCGGGTCACCGCGCTGAACGCGACCGTCAACTATCCGGAGGGCACGGTCACCGGACTCGTCGAGACCACCGTGTGCGCCGAGCCGGGAGACAGCGGTGGCCCGCTGTTCTCGGAGGGCATCGCGCTCGGGGTCACCTCGGGCGGCAACGGGGACTGCACGGCGGGCGGGACGACGTTCTTCCAGCCGGTGACCAAGGCGCTGACGGCGCTCGGTGTACGGCTGCTGGTGTCGGCGCAGGACACGGGCGGTGCGGGTGGCGGTGCGAGTGCGGCGCCCTCCCCCGCGCCGTCGGCCTCCGCGGCGCAGGGCGCGATGGCTCCGAACGCGGCCTCGCCGGGCACTTCGGCGCCGGTCACGGGCACGTCCGAGGGCAGCACCCTGCTGGCGCGGCTGACGGACACCCGGAACATCGGGCCCGGGCTGCTGGTCATCGCGGGCAGTCTGATCGCGCTGGTCGCGACCCGGTTCATCCGGTCCGAGCAGGACCGCAAGGCGTACCGGCGGTACTACTCGGCGACGTGGGGCTGACGAGACGCCGGCCGGGCCCCGGCGTGACGCCGGGGCGGGAGGGGCCCGGTGCGGTGCCGGGCCGGAGGTGCTGCGAGAAGGGCACCCGTGCGCTCACGGGTGCCCTGGGCGGTACGGCGCGGTGCGCGCGGGGTCGGTCAGGCCGCCCGGTGCGACGGCGGGGCCGCGGCGGCCCACTCCAACACGAGGCGCTGGTATTCCGCGCGCTGCTCGGTGCTCAGTGTCCCGCCCGACCGGCGCCACAGGGCCCGGATCTCCTCGTTGACCTCCGCGGCCGATCGCTCGGAGGCGGTTGCAACAGTGGTGGACATGCTGTGAAGCATATGCCGGTCGACGTGAAGGCGCCGTGTGTAAGCACCTCGAATACGGACATTACGGACCGTGTTGCTCATCACGTCAAGGTGTCGGCCGGAAGGGGTACTTCATATCGGTTCCGATACCGGGTCCCCGCTCGCGCCACCGGGCGCGCCCGCCGGGATCCGGGGGCGCGCCCGGTGCCGGCGCGGTCCGCCGCGGCTCAGGTGCCCGGCTTGCGCCCGTAGACGAAGACGTCGTCGCCGTTCTTCAGCAGTGACCAGTACGCCTTGGCCTCCGTCGGCGTCATGTTCACGCAGCCGTGCGAGCCCGGCGGGTTCCACATGCTCAGGCCCACCGAGTGGAAGGCCTGACCGCCGTTGAAGAACTGGCTGTAGGGCATCGGCACGTCGTAGAGGTTGGAGACGTGGTCGATGTCCCGCCAGTAGATCTTCTTCAGACCGGTACGGGTCTCGTAGCCGTCGCGGCCGGTGCGCACCGGCACCGGGCCGTGGACGAGCTTCGCACCGTCCTGGATCCAGCTGAGCTGGAGCGTGAGGTTCACGCAGGCGATGCGGCCCTTGTTCACCGGGCACTTGCCGTCCTTGTTCGGCTTGTTCCCGACGGCTTTCTGCTTGTTCATGAGGTCCATCACGCCCCAGGTGACGGACCCGGCGTAGCCGATGTTCGGCGTGATGCCGTGCTTGGTCTGGAAGGCCTGGACGGCCTTGCAGTCGGCGGCGGACTGCTTTCCGTCGACCGGCCGGCCCAGGAACCTCTCCACCTGCTTCTGGTACGGCCCCGTCTGCGAGGTGCAGCTCGCGGCCTGGGCCGGTGCCGCGGTGAGCGCGAGCGCGAGCGGCGCCACCAGTCCGGTGACGCCCAGTGCGACGGCGCCTCGTCTGCGTATGTCCCCCATGACGGCCTCCCCTTGTCCTCTTGATCGCCCGGGGTTTCCACCGGGTGTTTCCCAGGCGATTTCCCACGGTCTCGCACCACTAGACCCGGGCAGGCGGGCAAGGGTTGTGTTTCCGGTCACCCTGTGACGAAACGGTGAACTTCGTCACCGCACGGCCGTACAGAGGTACGAGGCGGCGGCCCGGGGCCGGTCAGGGCCGGTGAACGGCCGCGTGGAAACCGGCGTTGACGGTGGTGAGGCCGCCGTCGACCACGAGGGTGGTCCCGGTGATCCAGGCGGCGTCGCGGGAGGCCAGGAAGGCGACCGCGGCGGCGATGTCCTGCGGCTCCCCGACCCGGCCGAGCGGGTACAGGCGGCGTACGGCGTCGAGTTCGTCGTCGCGCCCTTCCCATGCCGAGGTGCGGACCGTGCCCGGTGCCACGAGGTTGACCCGCACACCCCGCGCGGCGGCGTGCCCGGCGAGGGTCCGGGTGAGGGAACCGAGGCCGGCCTTGGCGGCGCTGTAGGCGTGGTTGCCGAAGTCCTGGAGGCCGTTGACGGAGCCGACGCTCACGATCGCACCGCGGCCGGAGGCGGCGAGGTGCGGCAGGGCGGCGCGGCAGCAGCGGTAGGCACCGGTGAGCGTGACGTCGAGGTCGCGTGTCCACGCCTCGTCGGTCTCGTCCTCGAACAAGGGGACGTCCGCGGTGCAGTGGGCGGCGCTGTTGACCAGGACGTCGAGTGAGCCGAACACGGTGACGGCGCGGGCGACGGCCGCCTCGACGGCGGCGCGGTCGGCCACGTCACAGGCGAACGCCTCGACGGCCAGGCCCTGTCGGCGCATTGTCGCCGCGGTCCGCTCGGCCTCGGGCAGGTCCCGGTCGGTCACCAGGACCCGGCCGCCCTCCTCGGCCAGCCGCCGGACGACGGCGGCGCCGATGCCGCGGGCGGCGCCCGTGACGAGAATCGCGTGTCCTGCGAAGCGGGTCGGATCACTCATGGGCCGACAGTACGGCTCCGGCGGCGGCCTTTCACCGGTATCCGGTGACGTCCGCCGGCTTGCCCGCGTCCTGCACCTCGGCCAGGTACCGCCAGGCGTCCGGACGGCTGCCGTCGAGGTCGGTGAAGCCGTACACCCGGGCCAGGCCGCCGCTGGAGAGCGACCGGCCGTTGAACCGGGCCACGTCGGGGTCGGTCGCCAGGGCGGCGACGGCACGGCCGGTGAAGCACGGGCTCTCGGAGATGGCGAAGTGGGGTTCCCGCGCCGTTGCGTCGCGCCAGTTGTCCTCACGGACACCGAAGAGGTCGAGCATGTGTTCGGAGCGCAGCCAGCCCGGGGTGAGCGCCACGGCGGTGGCGCCCCGCGGGCCGAGTTCGTGGCCGAGAGCGAAGGCCATACGCAGGACGGACGCCTTGGCGAGGTCGTAGAAGAGGTTCATGCGGTAGGTGTCCCGGTTGTACTCGGCGGTGCCGTCGGTCACCTCCACGACCAGGCCGCCCGGGTGCCGCAGCAGGAGCGGCAGCGCGAAGTGGCTGGTGACGAGGTGCGTCTCGACGCCGAGCCGGAGGAGCCTGAGTCCGTTGTCGAGGTCGTGCTCCCACACCGGGGCGTCCCACTCGAAAAGCTTCTCGCCGCCCCAGATGTCGTTGACGAGGACGTCCAGCCGGCCCTGCTCGTCCGCGATCCGGGCCACCAGATCGCGGACGGCGGACGACTCCAGGTGATCGGCCGGTACGGCGATGCCGTGCCCGCCGGCCGCGGTGACGAGGTCGGCGGTGTCCTCGATCGTCTCGGGACGGTCGTACTCCGAACGGCGCGCCCGGGTGCTGCGGCCGGTGGCGTAGACGGTGGCGCCGGCCGCGCCGAGTTCCACGGCGATGCCCCGGCCGGCGCTCCGGGTCGCCCCCGCGACCAGCGCGACCTTGCCTTCCAGCGGTCCTGACATGTCCGTCCTCCCGTGCGGTGCGACTGCTGTCGTCCACCACTGTTCCGGGGAACCCGGACATCTTCTGTCTGCTTTCAGCCGCCGAGTCGTGCCTCGAGTTCCGCGGCGTCCGCGAGGAACCACAGCTGCCGGCCCTGGTTGCACTCGTACACGAAGTCGCGCAGGGCCGTGCTTCCGGCGACGTGCCCGGAGATGTCACCGAGGACGGCGAGGCGCAGCCGGTAGTTGACGAACTTCTGGACGACGGCGCCGGCGACCCCGGAGCGCAGCCGGAAGAAGTCGTCGGCGATCCGCTCCACGGGTACCGCGACCAGCTGTGCGTCGTGCCCGAACGCGTCACCGATCAGGTCGAGCGCCGCGCTCTCGCCGTCGAGGAGCGGGCCGTCGGGAGCGCAGTGCAGGATCCGTACGCCGTGGAGGGTGTCGGTCGTCTGTGTGGTCATGGGGTGATCCTAGGGTCGCCCCCGTGTGCCGCGCCCGGAATTCGTCCGGTGCCCGTCAGTGTCCGCGCGCGATCCACTCCTCCAGGTGGGATGCCTCCGCGCCGATGGTCGTGGCGTCCCCGTGGCCGGTGAGGACCTTCGTCTCCGGTGGGAGGGTGAGGAGCCGGTCCCGGATGGAGTCGATGATCGTCGGGAAGTGGGAGTAGGAACGGCCGGTGGCGCCCGGGCCGCCCTGGAACAGAGTGTCGCCGGTGAACACGGTGCCGAGCCCCGGGTCGTACAGGCAGACGGCGCCCGGGGCGTGTCCGGGGGTGTGCAGGACGGTCAGGTCGGCGCCGGCGGCCTCGATGACCTGGCCGTCGGTGAGGTGCCGGTCGGGATCGCGGTCGGGGTGGGTGAGCTTCCACAACGGCAGGTCGTCGGGGTGCAGCCAGATGACGGCGCCGGTGCGGTCGGCCAGTTCCGGCGCCGCGTTGACGTGGTCGTTGTGGGCGTGGGTGCACACGATCGCGGTGAGCCGGCGGTCGCCGACGGCGCGGACGACGGCCTCGGCGTCGTGGGCGGCGTCGATGACGATCACCTCGTGGTCGTCGCCGACGAGCCACACGTTGTTCTCGACGTCCCAGGTGCCGTCGTCCAGGGTGAACTGACCCGCGGTGACGACGCGTTCGATGCGGGCGGCCATCAGAACACCACCACCGAGCGCAGCACGTCACCGTGATGCATCCGTTCGAACGCCTTCTCCACCTCGTCCAGCTGGATGGTCTCCGTGACGAACGCGTCCAGCGGGAGCCGGCCCTGGAGGTGGAGGTCGATCAGCATGGGGAAGTCGCGGGAGGGCAGGCAGTCGCCGTACCAGGACGACTTCAGGGCGCCACCGCGGCCGAAGACGTCCAGCAGGGGCAGTTCGAGCTTCATCTCGGGGGTGGGGACGCCGACGAGGACGACCGTGCCGGCGAGGTCGCGGGCGTAGAAGGCCTGTCGGTAGGTCTCGGGGCGGCCGACGGCCTCGATGACGACATCGGCACCGAAGCCCCAGGTCAGTTCGCGGATCGCCTCGACCGGGTCGGTGTCCTTGGAGTTGACGGTGTGGGTGGCGCCGAGCGTGCGGGCCTTGTCCAGCTTGCGGTCGTCGATGTCCACGGCGATGACCTTCGCCGCGCCGGCCAGGTTCGCCCCGGCGATCGCCGCGCCGCCGACGCCGCCGCAGCCGATGACGGCGACGGAGTCGCCCCGGCCGACGCCTCCGGTGTTGATGGCGGCGCCGATGCCGGCCATCACCCCGCAGCCCAGCAGCCCGGCGACCGCCGGGGAGACGGACGGGTCGACCTTGGTGCACTGGCCGGCCGCGACGAGCGTCTTCTCGGCGAAGGCGCCGATACCGAGTGCCGGGGAGAGTTCCTGCCCGGTGGCGGCGAGAGTCATCCTCTGCCGCGCGTTGTGGGTGTCGAAGCAGTACCAGGGCCGGCCGCGCAGACAGGCCCGGCACTGCCCGCACACCGCACGCCAGTTGAGGATGACGAAGTCACCGGGGGCGAGGTCGGTGACGCCCTCACCGACCGACTCCACGACACCGGCGGCCTCGTGGCCGAGCAGGAAGGGGAAGTCGTCCGAGATGCCGCCCTGTTTGTAGTGCAGATCGGTGTGACAGACTCCGCAGGCCTGGATGCTTACGACGGCCTCGCCGGGCCCCGGATCCGGGACCACGATCGTCTCGAGCCGTACGGGCTCGTCCTTCCCCGGTGCGATCACGCCGCGTACTTCCTGCGCCATGGCCTGGCCCCTTCCTTCGGATACCTTCGCTGCCGACCCTACGCGCCGCCGATCGGCGGCGGGGCGGTCCACGGGGACGGTCGTGGATCTCTGTGGACAGGTGCACGGGCGGAACCGGCGGGACCCGGCAGCGCGGAGGGCCGCCCCGGCAGGGGCGG